>DASTAW010000019.1 GCA_035712365.1 Terriglobia bacterium | reverse complement strand
GGAACTGCTGACCTTTTTCGATTTTCCCCGGCATCTCTGGCGCAAGCTGCGCACCACCAACGCCATCGAGCGCTGCTTTGTGGAAGTCCGTCGCCGCACCCGGCCCATGGTCTGCTTCGTCAACGTCGAAAGCCTCGACCGAATCATCTATGCCATCTTCAATGGAATAAATGAGAAGTCTCAATGGAAAAACCGCACCCTCCACCTTTTTACACAAGCAGCTTGACATCACCGCCGGTTGAGATTCTGAATTGAAAGTTTCGGCCTCGGAAGCTATAATCGATGTTTCTAAAGCAGTTTCCAAGGAGTTCCATGAAAACCGAAATACACCCGGATTACCACGACGTTCAGGTTGTGTGCGCCTGCGGACACTCATTCCAGACGCGCTCGACCTATAAGGACACCGTCCTGCACGTGGAAATCTGTTCGAATTGCCACCCTTTCTTCACCGGCAAACAGAAGCTGGTTGACAGCGCAGGAAGGGTGGAGCGTTTCCAAAAGAAATACGCGAATTTTCGCAAAGCCAAAGCAGAGGCCGCTCCGGCCAAGATTGGGAAATAGCACCAGGGCTGTTGCAGCCCTTTTCCTCCTGGGTTTTCAAGCAGATCCAAAAATCAGAGTCAGCAGGGCAGAGAACGCGTTTGGCCACCAACCCACCGCTTGACCCATACATCACGCGACCCAAAGTTTACCTCCTGGGGCGGCAGGCCGTGGTGCCTGAAGAACTCGACCGCTTTCTCGAAGACGAAGGCGTCCAGTTCGCAACGGACACGGAAGCGGCGGCTGAAGTTCTGACGGAAATTGCCGGGCGCACCTGCTACATGTCCTTTGGTAAAGGGCGCAAGAGCAATGAGGAATATCTGGACAACATCCTGATCTCCAAGCACGGCAGTGTGCTGGAGCACGCGGTGTGGAACCTGCTGATCACAGGGGTCAGCCGCTCGCTTACCCACGAACTGGTGCGCCACCGGGCGGGCTTTGGTTATTCGCAGCTTTCGCAGCGTTATGTGGACGAAGGTGACGCGCGCTACGTGGTCCCGCCGCTTTACCTGGAAAATGAGGCGTTGCGCGCCAAGTGGCAGCAGACGATTGACACGGTCCGCAAGGCCTATGCTGAGCTGGCGGAAGCCACGAGCGAATACGTCCAGCAGAAGCAGCCCGACATGGCCCCGCGCGACCGCCGCAAATGGGCCCGGCAGGCCGCACGCTCTGTTCTGCCCAATGCCACCGAAACCAAGATTTTTGTGACGGGTAATGCTCGCGCCTGGCGGCATTTCCTCGAATTGCGCGGCAGCCCGCATGCCGATACTGAAATCCGATTGCTGGCCGTGGAAGTCTGCCACGTCCTGAAGAAAGAAAGCCCCAACATCTTCCACGATATTGAAGTCTACGACGAAAGCGACGGCATGCCCGCCGTCCGCGTCACGCATTCGAAGGTGTAAGCGATCAGCCCTATTTGATTCCCACGACCATGGAATCCGGCCCGACGAGGTGTTCCACGCGTGTTTCGCCGAAGCCCACTTTTTTCATCCAGCCACTGCAATCGGCTCCGGTGTAGTCGAATCCCCCCGAAGTCTCAATCAGCATGTTCAGGCTCATTAGCAGGCCGAACGCGTTCTGGCGGCGGTCGTCGTCGATCAGGGCCTCGTAGACAATCAGAGAGCCGCCTTTGGGCAGAGCCTTCACGGCCTTCTCGAGCAGCATCATTTTTTCTTCAAGGTTCCAGTCGTGCAGGATGTGTCCCATCACCAGGACGTCGGCGTCAGGCAGCGGGTCTTCAAAGAAGTTGCCGGCGTGGAAGCTCAGGCGCTCTTGCAGGCCAAAAGAATGCACGTATTCTTCGAAAATCGGCCGCACGATAGGCAGGTCAAACCCTTTTCCGATGACGTGCGAATGCGCCAGGGCCACCTGTGTGGGCAACCCGCCCTGCGCCGTGCCGACGTCGACAAATGTCCGATACTTTTTCCACGGGAATTTCCGGGCAATGGCCATGGCCGATGGGATGCTGACTCCGGTCATGGCGCTGAGAAACGTTCGCAGCCGGTCGGGATCGGAATAGAGCGCGTCAAAAGTATTTTCGTTCCCACCCTTGACTTCGTTTTGCGGAAGACCGGTCCGCAAACCTGTCGTCAGTGATCCCCAATGAGCGTAGAGCCGCGTATTGGCCATCTCCAGCATTCCGCCGATATAGCTGGGCTTGTTCTTGTCGAGAAAGATGTTGGACTCATGCGTGTTGGAATAGCGCCCATCGTGCCGGTCCAGCATCCCCATCGCCACCAGCGCATCGAGAAAATCGCGCGAACTACGAGGATGCAGCCCTGACGCTTGGGCCAGTTCATCGCCGGTAAGCGGCCCTTTGCCAAGGTAAGTAAATACCCCCAGCTCAACTGCACTCAAAAGCGTTTTCGATGCCCAGAACCCCAGGCCGATTTGCATGATCTTCTCCGGCGTGACAGTCGCGTGGCTGCCTTCAACCGGCGCGCTTTGCCCCAAAGATGTGCTCATCGCGTGCCCCTCTACTGAAAGGATTGCCTGCCCCGAACCGGAATGATGGAGCAATCATAGCGCAGGGTGAGTGGATAATCCACAAAATGAGCATTCGCTATGACGCGTTATGCACTCGGCACCGCGAAATAGATTCCCATCATTCAACGAACCCACTCGTACCTGTTGGGGACCACGGACGAAAGAGAAGTTGCGATTTGCAGAATTATGTTCCGGCGGCTTTCTGGTACTTGGTCATGTGCTCGTGCATGGTTTTGTCGCCCGGATCGAGCGCCAGAGCTTTTTTCTGGGTTTCCACGGCCTGTTCGTACTTGCCATTCAGGTAGAGCGCCTCGGCCAGGGTATCGATAAAGGCCGCTTCTTTCCACTGGCTCAATTTGACTGCCTGCTGCGCCTGTGCGAGCGCTTCCGAGGGATTGCGGTAGCGGGCGTCGTCGGCGGTTGCCAGCAGCCATGCAAGGTTGTTGCGGGGCTCAGCGAGGCCGGGTTCGAGGCGGATGGCTACCTGGTAGTGCTGGATAGCTTCCGGGTAAAGCTTCTGCTCGGCGCTCAGGTTGGCGAGCGCTTCCTGTGCCTCAACGGTCTGGGGGTTCTTGCCTACGATCTCAGCCAGCAGCTCATGTGCTTTGCCGGGCCGGCCCTGGCGCGCGTAAGCTGCCGCCAGCCCCAGTCGCGCCGCAGGCGAGCCGGGACTCTGACGCAGGGCCTGGCTGTATTCGTCGATGGCGTCCGTAAACTGATCGCGGCTGAGATAAACGGCTGCCAGAGCTTCGTAGGGGCGCTCATCGCGCGGGTATTCGCGCACCGCCTGCTGGAACCGTTCCACCGCCTGCTCATCCTGCCGCTGTTCCCAGTAGTGCCGGCCTTCCGCAATCAACCGGGTGACCTGCTGCGTGGCCCGATATTGGCTGGCCGTCGCGAACATGGCCAGCCCCACAATGGCGATTGGAACGATTACGGCCTGCCGGGGAATGGCGGAGAGCGTCCACCGGTAAGACCGCACAGCGAGTGGAGGAGGAATGAACGAAGCCAGCACTATGCCGCAGGCCAGGCCGCCCGTGTGGCCCCAGTTATCGATCACATTGGGCATGCTCAGCCCGATGCCATAGTTGAGGGCAATCAGCAGCACCATGCCCCAACCAAAGGCCCTTCTCCAGCGCCGCGGAACTACCTCCGGATACAAATGTCCGATCACCAGCATGGCCCCGGCGATGCCGAATATGGCCCCGGAAGCTCCCGCGGCGACGTTGTGGGTCCTCGCCATCGACAGCCAGGAACTGGCAATACCCGCGCCCACGTAAATCAGGGAGAAGCGCGTGTAGCCATAAATGCGTTCCAGGATCGGTCCCAGCAGGTAAAGCGCATACATGTTGACGGCCAGGTGAAACCACCCGATGTGCAAAAACATTGGCATCACCAGCCGCCAGTCGTCTCCGCGGTGGAAATAAGGCGCATAAGACGCGCCAAAATTCAGCAGAACTTCGGTGTTTTTTGAGCCGCCCGCCAGTGTCATCAGGATAAAGACCACGATGCACAGCCCGATCAGGGCGAGCGTTGCCACGGGCCAGTAGCGCTTCTGCTTCAGGAAGACGGGCGGCAGAGGGTCCATCCGTTTAGGTCTGATGGGTTGTAGGCGATTGCCCATACTTGGTTCGATTCCGGCAAGGCGCGTCCAACAACCTAGCGGCCGTCGAGCACTTCATAATAGCTTTCACCGGCGCAGTTCCGGCAGAGCACGCGGTCATCCACCCGGCTCTCGCGTCCGTCATTGATGCCCTCGCCGCACCGGTCGCAGTTGACGCGCCTACGCGGGCGTCCGGGCAGATCCTCCGGGCGAAGTTTTACTCGAACTCGCTGCACGGTGAAAAGCTCGGCTTCGTCCATCACCTTATAGGCCTCGAGCTGCTGGCGGTGAGGATCAGCAGGATTTCCTCCGAACATTTTGGCTTTTTCACGAGCATCCTCGCGCGCCACGATCCGCACCGCTCGCTCCGTTTCGAGATCGACAAAAGTGGCCGCAACTTTTCCGTAGTCGAGGTATTTCAGCGACCGCTTCCCCAGGCGGCACCCTGTCACCAGGCTGACGGCGTCGGTTGCGCAACGGTCGATTTCAACAAATGTCAGCAGGCGTTTGCGGTGCGCGATCGGGTCCTCGATTCCCAGTTGCTTGAGACCCAGCATGGCCATTCGCACGCCCAGGACCTGCCCGGGGCACATATGGCCGTGGTCGCGAGCTGCCAGGCTGAGATATTCCTCAAGCGATTTCATAGGGTAGGGTCCTAACGGCGCTCACCTTCGAAAATTATACCACCCCGGTTCCGAGGGGCTTTTCCGCATTCTGTGGGATTCGCCAAGGGCCCTGGAGTCTGGCGGGATTTAGCTCGCCATGCTGCGGGGGGTCTCGGCTACGTGGTAGTATCGTATTCGTGAGGAAAACTCTTTTATCTACTGCCATTGCGACTTGTGCCGTCTGTCTGGCTTTGAGCGCATGCGCCTTTTCCGCCACCAATCCCTGGAGCCAGCAACAGGTGATCCAACCAGCCGGTCTGGCCCGCGAACTTCAGAGTTCCGCCGCCAAGCCGCTGCTGTTGCAAGTGGGCTTTGAGCGGCTTTACGGGCAGGGACATATTCCGGGATCGAAATACTGCGGTCCGGGACGCAATGCTGAGGGCATCACACGGCTGAAGACCTGCGTTGAGGGCGTTCCACCGAGGCGGGCGATCGTTCTTTACTGCGGGTGCTGCCCGTGGGAGAAATGCCCGAACATTCGTCCGGCGTTTGAGGCCCTGCAGAGAATGGGCTTCACGAACGTCAAGGTGGTGCACATTCGGGATAATTTTGGCAAAGATTGGGCAGCGAAGGGATATCCTGTCAGCAGGGGCGAATAGGGCCTGAGATGCCTCCGCCGATGGAACGGCGGGAATGCAACTGGCATCTAAGAAGTAAGGGGGAGGGAGGGCGTCTTGCCCACCTCAAATGTTATGTGGAACAACCTTAAGACAACGGCATTGCTGGGGCTTCTGACCGGCGTTCTCCTGGTGATCGGGCTGCTCGTGGGTGGACAGAACGGCATGATTCTCGCCCTGGTGCTGGCAGCAGTGATGAATTTTGGCAGCTATTTCTTCTCGGACAAGATCGCCCTTTCCATGTCGGGAGCGCAGCCCATTTCGCGCGAGGAAAGTCCACGCATCTACCAGATTGTCGAGCGTCTGGCAGGCAAGGCGAGCATACCCGTGCCCAAGATCTATATGATTCCCACCGATTCACCCAACGCGTTTGCGACGGGGCGCAACCCCAACCATGCTTCGGTGGCTGTGACGCGCGGCATTCTGGAGCTGTGCGATGACGAGGAGATTGAGGGAGTGCTTGCGCACGAATTGGGCCATGTGCGCAACCGCGACATTCTCACCAGCGCCGTCGTCGCCACGCTGGCCGGCGCCATCACTTTTATCGCCAGGATGGTTTTCTGGGGAGAGATGTTCGGCTTCGGGGGCGGTGGGAATGACCGCGAAGGCGGCGCGCTTTCGGCGCTCGCGATGATGATCCTGGCGCCCCTTGCAGCGGTCCTCATTCAACTGGCGATTTCGCGCTCCCGTGAGTATGAAGCGGATGCCACCGGCGCGCACATCACAGGCAATCCTCAGGGGCTGGCGCGGGCGCTGAGAAAAATCGACGAGTGGTCAAAGCGCGTACCCATGCGGGTTTCACCGTCCATGGCGCACATGTTTATCTGCGCTCCGCTGACCGGACGCGAGATGTTTTCCAACCTCTTTTCCACTCACCCGCCTATCAAGAAGCGCATCGAGCGCCTGGTGGGCCCGGGATATTACTGAAGGATGAAGTGTGAAGTCTGAAGGTTGAAAAAAGAGAGGCAAGTCACCCCTTCAATTTGGTACTTGTGGTTGGACCCGGCAACTTCCGCCTGATTCTTGCCTAAAAGTTAATTCAAGGTAATACTAGCCTTAACGGCCGTCTTGGCCCGGACCCACGATGTAACCGGGCTGGCACGGCTGACGTCTCAGGCGCTGAGGGGCGGGATGCCGGTCGCGCATGCATTGAAGATCAAGCCCCCAGGCGAACCATTAGATGGTGAAGAGGAGACTAGATTATGCCGGACAAGGAAGACAAACGCGACATTGGTCATGCCATGTTTGGGTTTAACGAACCCCACGCGTCCAGAAGCGATCCCAGTCAGCAACCGGCGCCGCCGGTTGGCCCCGCGCAGGGGACCTCTCAGGGTTCTTCGGGCCCAGGCCAGCCTCCGCCGGCCGGACAGCCTCAATACATTTACGTTCAGGCGCCACCGCCGGCGCCGTTGCCGGTACCGCAAGAGGCCCGGGGAACGAGCAAGCTGCTGATCGGGTTGCTCGTCCTTCTGCTGGTACTTGCCGGGGTGAACCTTTACCTGGCGCTGAGTCAGCGGTCACAGTTTGGCAAAGCTCTGGAAAACGACGCAAACCAGCTAACCTTGCTGAGGACACGGATGGACGCGAGCGACGATCGCTACGCGCAGTTGAAGGGGCAATTTGACGTCACCAGCGAGAAGCTTGGTATGACCCAGCAGGAACTGTCGCGGGCCCGCCAGTTGACTGCAACGATCCAGAAACAACAGCGCGCGGCCGTCGATCAACTGAACACGGCGATTGGGCAGAAGGCCAGCTCGCAGGACCTTAACAGGTTCCAGTCAGATGCCAACAACAAGTTCGGGAGCCTTTCGGGTGACATCGCGGGCAATAAGAAGGACCTTGACGCCACCAAAGACGCACTAGCAGGCGCCAAAGGGGAACTCTCCGGCGCGATTGCCCGGACACACGACGAACTGGTGGCGCTCGCGCATCGGACCGACCGTGACTACTTTGAATTCAACCTCCAGCGGCGGCACGATCGCAAGAAGATCGGGAGCGTCATGATCGAACTGCTGAAGACCAATCGGAAGCAGAACCTTTACACGATCGATCTCTTTTTCGACGACAAACGCACCCAACGCAAAGACCAGGCACTGGACGCGCCCGTCTATTTCTATGTTCAAGGAGCTCCCACTGCACTGGAGTTGGTGGTGAACAAGTTGGACAAGGATACAGTCAGCGGGTACATCAGCGCGCCGAAGGGGTTCTTGCTGAACACTCCGAACGTGCTGACGGCTCGGCCCAGCTAAGAGTTGGGGCCCTGAGGGGACTATAGGTCCAAGCTACCTAGGCCGCAGCGTCCGTGTTGACCGGACGCCTGGCTGGTTTAGCGAACGGCGCTATTTGGCGACAACTGTTGAGTGGGCATCAAGGACCTTGGCCAATTCGCCATAGGGCCGGGCGCCGGTCAACTGTTCCGCAACCTTTCCATCCTTCACGAGGATGAGCGTGGGAACGGAACGGATCCCAAACTTAGCAGCGAGCTCAGGAACCTCGTCTACGTTCACCTTGGCAAAGTTGAACTGGCCGGAATAGTTCTCCGCCAACTTTTCAAAGGCGGACTCCATTGCACGGCAAGGCGCGCACCAGGTGGCCCAGAAATCCACGAACGTCGGCTTAGGGTCTTTCTCAAGTGCTTTCCATTGCTCGTTATCCACATGCTGAATGTTTCCCATGTAATCTTGTCTCCTCCAAAGTAAGCTACTTAATAGATGCGGGCGGAGGGGAAAAGTTTCAAAGGGAGCCGAGCGTAGCGTCGAGCGGCAATGTCGGGAAGGTACCGCATTCCCAAAGACTTAGGCGAGCAGCCGAGCCGGTGCTCAAAGGAGAAACCAATGGCTGGCAAATGGCTGTTTAAGTCCGACCCGGAACACTACTCATACCAGGATCTCGCGCGCGACAGGCAAACTGTGTGGGATGGCGTATCCAACAATCTCGCCCTCAAAAACCTGCGAAACGTTCGCCGGGGCGACGAGGTGATGATCTACCACTCGGGCTCTGAGCGGGCCATAGTAGGTCTGGCCAAAGTATTGAGCGACCCTTACGCCGATCCGAAGAGCAAGGATGCCCGGCTGATGGTCGTAGAGATTGCCGCGCGCGGAACCGTCCCGCGGCCGGTCGGCTTGGATGAAATCAAAAAACAGCCTGGATTGAGAGATTTTGATCTGGTCCGGCTGCCACGCCTTTCGGTGATGCCGCTCTCCGAGAAGCAGTGGGAGGCGATTCTTGCCTTGGCCAAACACTGAGGGAATAATACTGCGGGCCGCTCCTCTCGGACCTGCTAGCGTGCTCTGATAGGGGGCCTATTTCCGGTTGACGCCGGCGCCTTCTTTACGGTGTTGCTGAGAAGTTGATAATGGCTGAATCCTTGTCGTCCCATCTCAACCTGGAAAACCTTCAGCGCCAGATCATCCGGTGTACGCGCTGCCCGCGCCTGGTGGAATACCGCGAAAAAGTGGCGCGGGACAAACGCCGGATGTTCTGTGATTGGGATTACTGGGGAAAGCCTGTGCCGGGTTTTGGTGATCCAAACGCGGAACTGCTGATCGTGGGGCTCGCGCCTGCCGCGCACGGGGCCAACCGCACTGGGCGAATGTTCACCGGCGACCGCTCGGGCGATTTCCTCTTCCGCGCCCTTTATGAGGCGGATTTTGCCAGCCAGCCAAATTCCCAGAACCGCGAAGACGGGCTCCGGCTCCGCCGCTGTTACATCACGGCGGCACTGCGGTGCGCCCCGCCGGCAAACAAACCGCTGCCGCAGGAACTGAGGAATTGCCAGCCCTACCTGAAAAGCGAGCTTGAACTGCTGCGCCGGGTGCGCGCTGTCCTGGCGCTTGGCCGGATTGCTTTTGACCGGTATCTCAGCGTGATCGGTGAGCAGGTGTCTTTACCTCCGCGTTCGACGATGCCGTTCGCGCACGGAGCCAGCTATCAGTTGCCGGGCGGCCTTCCCCGGCTCTTTGCTTCCTATCACCCCAGCCAGCAGAATACACAGACCGGCAAACTCACCCGTGAGATGATGCGTACAGTTCTGGCTGGAATTGACAATTACCTTCGGGCGCTGCCCTGACCCTTGCTCAATCCATCAGCATCCCGCCGTTTACTTCGATGGTTTCCCCCACGATGTAGCTGGCGGCAGGGGAAGCCAGAAAGACAATCACGCTGGCAACTTCGTCTGATGTTCCGGCACGGCCAAGCGGGATGGTAGCGACAAACTTCTGGAAGATTTCGGGAGGGCTGTACCGTTCGTGATAAGGCGTGGCGATAACCCCTGGCGCAACGCCGTTCACCCGGACGCCCTGGGGGGCCAGTTCCTTGGCCAGGCCCTTGGTGTAAGTGATCATGCCGCCTTTTGCCGAGGCATAGGCTCCGGAACCCGGCCCCCCGCCATTGCGCCCGGCGATGGAGGTGACGTTGATGATCGACCCGCTCTTCCGGTCAGCCATTTCTTCCCACACCTCTTTCACGCAGAGGAATACGCTCTTCAGGTTCAGATCCATGATCTGCTCCCAGTAATCCTCCGTCATGTCGGAGAGCATGTGCCGGCCCAGAAGGTCGCCGGCATTGTTCACCAGAATGTCGATGCGCCCCCAGCGACTGCGGACGCTTTCCACCATTGCCTCTACCTCGTCCGCTGATGTGACGTCGGCGAGGATCGCTTGGGCCTCGCCGCCCGCCTTGCTGATTTCAGCCACGGCCTTTTCGGCACCGGCCTTGTTCTTATGATAATTCACTCCAACGCGGGCGCCCTCGCGCGCCATTGCCACGGCGGTGGCATAGCCGATGCCGCTCGATGCGCCGGTGATGAGTGCGACTTGACCTTTAAGAACCATGGTCTCCTCCGCGGTGAGATGCTTGTCCGCTGTTAAAATGAGAGTCGGTTAAAAACCATTTTCAGGTAAACACAAAAGAAAGTGGTTGGCAACCTTTGTTGTTTTTTGGTAATCCTTATTAGTTGAACCTGCGTTCGCGGGTTTGTCTGTCAAGGGCAAATTTCAAGACCAATGCAGGCCACTCCACTCAGGGATTGAGGATGTATTCGTATGATTGAAGTTGAGAATCTGACAAAGCGGTATGGTCCGACGCTGGCGGTTTCTGACGTCAGCTTCCAGGTGCAGAAAGGTGAGATCCTTGGCTTCCTGGGTCCAAACGGCGCGGGAAAGACCACGACGATGCGCATTATCACGGGTTTCCTTTCACCCAGCGCGGGACGCGTGCGAGTGGCGGGCATCGACGTGGTCGAGTCGCCGCTGGAGGCCAAGAGGCACATCGGCTATCTCCCGGAAAATCCCCCCGTCTATACCGACATGACGGTAAATGAATACCTCGCGTTCGTGGGACGCATCAAAGGCCTGCCACGCGCCGAACTGAAGAAGAGGGTTGGAGAGGTCAATGAGAAGTGTGCTATAGCCGATGTGCAGGACCGCCAGATCGGCAAACTCTCCAAAGGTTATCGTCAGCGCGTCGGACTGGCCCAGGCCCTGATTCACAATCCTGACATTCTGATTCTCGACGAACCGACGGCAGGTCTGGACCCCAAGCAGATTATCGAGACGCGCGAACTGATCAAAGGTTTGGCCGGACAGCACACGGTGATTCTGAGCACGCACATCCTGCCGGAAGTTTCAAAGACCTGCCAACGCGTGGTGGTGATCAGCAAGGGCGCCGTGGTGGCGATGGGCGCTCCGGATGAACTCACGGCCCGTCTGCAAGGGTACGGATCGGTCCTTGTAACCGTGGAAGGACCCGCGCCGGAGATCATGGGCAAGCTGCAGACTCTGCCTGGAGTGAACCTGGTTGAGCCGGTCGAGACTTCCGGTGCGCGCGTGACGTTGGAGGTCCACACCGAAAAGAACCACGAGGTAAGGTCGGATCTCGCCCGCGCCGTCGTTGAATCGGGATGGGGCTTGTTTGAGCTCAAGACCGGCGGAATGAGCCTGGAAGATATCTTCCTGAAACTTACCCGGCGCGACCTGGGAGAAGAAGTGCAGGAGTCAGAAGCCAAGCCTGGCGAAGTTCAGCAGCCGGAAAAGGAAGCAGGAGAAGCATAACTGATCAACTGACGCCGAAGTCCGCGTTCGATGAGGGGCCCGGCAGCAACTTGAAACAGCCAACGACCTGAGGGGGAAATTGAAATGCGTAACATAATGGCAGTGGCGGGCAAGGAACTCCGCGCTTATTTTCATTCACCGATTGCCTATCTGGTGATGGCCGTCTACGCGGTGCTCTGTGGCTTCTTCTTTTACAGCTTTGCCGCCACCTACGTGGTACAGACCTTCCGTATGCAGGCGATGGGCGGCATGGGCGCGCCGAACATGACCATTAATGATTACGTTATTCGGCCCCTGTTCCAGGGCGTTCTGACGATCGTCCTGCTCCTGGTGATTCCGTTGATCACCATGCGGCTCTACGCCGAGGAAAAGCGTTCCGGGACCATCGAGCTTCTTCTGACATCTCCGGTCACCGACTTTCAAATCATCGCAGGGAAGTTCCTGGGCGCACTCGCGCTGTTTGGCACCATGATCTTGATTACATTCATCTACATCAGCACGCTGTTCGCATACGGGAATCCATCAGCCAAGCCCCTGATTGCGCAGGCCCTGGGGCTCTTCCTGTTTGGAGCCGCTCTGCTTGCGCTCGGCATGTGGATTTCGACATTTACCAAGAACCAGATTATCGCTGCGGTCGTGTCCTTCGCGGCGTTTCTTCTCATTTACGTTTTGAACTGGGTGACAGCCTATTCGAGCGGGGCGGTCAGCAAGGTCCTTTCCTACATGGCCATAACCACGCACTTTGATGGCTTCGCCAAGGGTGTAGTGGACTTGAAGGACCTGGTTTACTACCTTTCAGTGATTGTACTGGGGGTATTTCTCACCGCGCGTTCGGTTGAAGCTTTGAAGGGGAGGGTCTGACGATGCCGGAAAAAGAACCACCGAAAGGAGGAGGCAGGCAGCGGATTCTGCAGGGCGCAAATCTGGCCCTTTACACGCTGATTGGCATCGCGATCATCGTGCTGGTCAACTGGTTCGTGAACCTTCACGACAAGAGCTGGGACCTGACTCCCAACCAGGAATACAGCCTGTCGCCTCAGACCATCAAGCTTCTGAAAAGCCTGAGGCAGGACGTTACGATCTATGCATTTGACCGAAAGGAAGCGTTTTCCCGGCGCCGTGATCTGCTGGGAGAATACGAGAGCGCGTCGAAACACGTTGCCGTGCATTATGTCGATCCTGACCGCCAGCCCGAACTGGCCAAGCAGTATGGCATTCAGAGCTATGGAACTATCGAAGTGGTTTCAGGCGCCCGGCACTTCCCGGCGCAGAATACCAATGAAGAAGGAGTAACCAACGCCCTGATCCGCGTTCTGATGGGAGAAAAGACCATCTATTTTATGGACGGACACGGCGAGCGCAGTATCAGCGATACCGGCCGCGACGGCTTCCAGAACCTGAAGAATGAACTGAGCGATGAGAGCTACTCAGTCAAGACGCTGACGCTTCTGCAGAAAAACGAGATCCCTGCAAATTGCGAAGTGCTGGTGATTGCGGGCCCAAAACACGACTACCTGCCGCCGGAGATCGAGACCATCAGCAACTACATCAAAGGGGGCGGGCGCGTTCTGTTCATGCTGGACCCGGGCGTCAGGCTGCCCAACCTGAATAAATTGCTGGCCGGGTGGGGCGTGACGCTTCGTGACGATCTGGTGGTGGATTTGAATCCGGTGGCCAGGCTGTTCGGGACCACTCCCGTCATGCCATTAATCATCAAGTACGGATCTAATCCCATCGTTGAGCCGCTCCAGCGGACAGCGACTCTGTTCCCTCTGTCGCGGTCGATGGAAATCAGCAAGGATGCCCATGGCACGCCGCCAGAAATGCTCTGCCAGACATCGGACGACAGCTTTGGCGTGGAGGGTTTCAATCCCAGTATGCAACAGATCTCTTCGCGGCCCCGGCCCGGGGACGCTAAAGGCCCCCTCACTGTCGCCGTATCGGACACCGTCAGCGCTCCGGACGGCAAAAAGGGCGAAGGCCGCCTGGTGGTGACCGGAACGTCCCTTCTGGGCGCGAACGCCTATCTCGGGTTCCAGGGAAACAAAGACCTGGTGATGAACATGGTCAACTGGCTCTCGGCAGAGGAGAGCCTGATTTCCATCCGGCCCAAAACCCAGGAGCAGCAGACGTTGAACATGAACCAGCGGCAAATGGGGCAATTGCTCTATCTGGGTGTATTTGGCCTGCCACTGATCATAATTCTGGCGGGTGCGGGAGTTTGGTGGCGGCGCCGGCGATGAACAAAAAATACCTTCAAACCTTAATCGCACTGGCAATCCTGGCAACTCTGTGGGGAATATTCACTTACTACGGGCGCACTAAGTCCGCGCCGAAATCCGAGGCAAACAGCGCGGAATCAAAAAAGATCCTTCCGGTGAAGGACAGTCAGATTGTCGCGTTCACTGTAACCGCGACAGGTGACAAGCCCGTCACCTGCGCCCGCGACGGCAGTGGATGGCAGATCACTGAACCGGAGAAGCTGGCGGCCGATTCTTCAGCCGTCAGCAGCTTCCTCACCAGCCTGACCAGCGCGGCGCCGGACGAAGTGATCAGCGACCAGCCCGGCAGCCTGCAAAGTTTTGGCCTGGACCCACCAGCGACGATCATCAAAGTGAAAACGAATGCCACCCCGCAGGAGTTCATCCTGCAGTTGGGAAGCTCCACGCCTACCAACAACGGCATCTATGCGCAGGTCGCCGGCCAGAAGCGTGTCTTCACCCTCGCCAGCTATTTGAAGGATTCGCTTGAGAAGAAGCTGTTCGATTTCCGGAACAAGAAAGTGATGACGCTGGCGCGGGACGGCATTCATCGCCTCGACGTTTCATCGATGAAGGACAATTACCAGCTCGTGAAAAATGCCGACGGCATCTGGGACCTGATGCTGCCGCCGCCCGTGCGTGCGGACCACTTTGCCGTCGAGAGCCTGGTGGATGAGCTCGGCAACGCCTCCATGCAGAGCATCGTTGCGGAAAACAAGAAAGATCTTGGGCGTTACGGCTTCTCGAATCCCACAATCACGATCCATCTCACAGGCGACTCAGGCGAAGAGACGCTGGTGCTGGGCAAGAAAGACGGCGCCAACTACTATGCCATGACCACTGGCGCGGGTCCTGTCTTCACGCTGGCGCCAGACTTCCTCTCGCAGTTCCAGAAGCAGCCTTCCGACCTGCGCTCCAAAGACCTGTTTACCTTTTCCACCTACGAGGCGAAGCAGGTTTCGCTGCAGAGCCCCAAGGGACGGCGGGAGTTTGTGCAGCATTCGAACGACAAATGGGAGCAGACGGAGCCGGCCAGCATGGAGATTTCGAATGACAAGATGCAGGCGTTGCTGCAGGACCTCCGCGACCTGAGCGCGCAATCGTTCCCGAAGAAGAGTCCCACCGACCTGGCTGCTTACGGGCTGACCAAGCCGGAGTACACCGTTCAGGTCCAGTATGGCGACGATAAGAAGACCCAGACCGTGCAGATTTCCCAGGTGGGTGGCAACGTTTATGCGCGGCGGTCTACTGACCTTGTGCCGGCAGAGCTTTCCAAGGACGCCATCACGAACCTCCGGAAAGACCTCGACGCGATCAGGTAGCATTTCGTCCGGCCCCTTGATATCCTTCCGTATTTCATGCAGGGCATTTGCGCGGGCGCATCTCCGCCGGTGCTCGGCTGCGTGAAATTGTTGGCGCCGATCTGAAACCTGAAAGGTGACTGAATTCCTGTATGCGGATCACGAAGATCGAAACTGCAGTTCTTGAAGCGAACTATGACTGGACGATTGTAAAGGTCAGCACGGACAAGTCCATCACAGGATGGGGAGAGGCTTTCTTCGCACCGGGGCTGACGGGCGTGATCCGCGAATTCAACGAATTTCTGCCCGGCGAAGACCCTCGCGACGTGGACCGCCTGACGCGCCTGATGCGCACGGCCATGGGAGCCACGGGGACGGCCGGCATGGGCTTCCACGCCATCAGCGGGGTCGAGACGGCCCTGTGGGACCTTGTGGGCAAAGCTTCGGGTCTGCCGGTCTATCAGTTCCTGGGCGGCAAGTATCGCGACCGCGTCCGTATCTATGCCGACTGCCACGCGGGCAAAGGGCTTTCCAGCCTGTCGCCCGTGCTGCTGCCGCGCACGCCTGGCTGGGCGCAGAAGCCCGGCAAGGCCAGACGCGAGCGGACCGAGCTGAGTCCCAAGTACCACGGTGGCCAGAAGTCTGAGGCGCGCCAGATTCGCGCCGAGGATTACGCCCGGCACGCCGTAGCCATGAAGCGGCGTGGCTTTACGGCTTTGAAGTTCGACGTGGACGTTCCCAGCGAGTTCTCGCTGGACGATTACAATCGCTCTCTCACGCGCAAGGAGATCAACCTGATGGCGGGGCTGGTGGGGACGCTTCGCAAGGCGCTCGGTCCCGAAGTCGATCTCGCCATCGACTGCCACTGGAATTACGGCGTGAACGATGCCATCAAACTGGCGCGCGCCTGCGAGGAGTTTGACCTGCTGTGGCTGGAGGACCCCGTCCCACCGGAAAACACCGATGCCATGCGCCGTGTGACGGAGGCCACTTCGACGCCCATCGCCACCGGTGAGAACCACTATCAGCGGCACCACTTCCGCGAGCTGCTGGAACGAGGAGCGGTGGACATCCTGGCGCCGGACTACCAGAAAGTGGGCGGACTGCTCGAAGGCCGGCGCATTGCCGACATGGCGGAAGTGCATTACGTTGCCGTAGCCCCGCACAACATCTCAAGCCCCATCGGCACCATGGCGTCGGTGCACCTTTGCGCCGCCATGCCGAACTTCCTGGCCCTCGAATGGCACGCCGAATCCGTTCCCTTCTTCGACGAGCTGATCAAGGGCCGCAAAAAGCCGCTGATTGAAAAAGGATACGTCGAAGTCACCGACCGGCCCGGCCTCGGCATCGAACTCGACGAACACATCGCCTTCAAGTACCGCAAAGCTGGCGAGCCGTTCTTCGATCAGCCGGCATGAACACCAGTGATTCGGCTAAGGATGGCGGGTGGCGTTACTCCATCGGAATGCCCACCATCTGGATAATCTTGAGCGCGTTTCCGTGGTCCAACCTTCCCTTGCGGAGAAGGTAATCAAAGCTCAGGCCTTCTGCTGTTGGTGTATCGGACAGATGCACGTTGGCTCCTGCAAGGTCGCGCTTTCACCGGTTCTTCCACGCAGGTTTGCGTTTTTCAAACAGAGCGCCATTTAACCGATTATGAGAAATGAGTAAACAGGATCGTCGCAGAAATTTTGAATGGCCGTATAGTTTTCTTTCAGAAGCTTTTCAATTTGGCTGGTCGAACTGTTGCCGCAACGGACCCAAATGACTTTGGGTGGAAAGCCTCGCACGAAGCTCCGCTGGTGAAAGTCAGCATCCTTCGAAATAATTGCGTAATCATTATCCCGAGCAAAATTCCAGATCGTCTCATCGTCAGCCTCATCGAAACCCGCCATCCGCACATGAGAGGATCCCGGATACAGGACAACGAGGTTTTCGACGATTTGATAAGACAGGTTCTGATCGAAGAGTAATTTCACGGCAGCGCGGAAATCAGTTTGCGTTCGCGGTCGGCGGCAAAGGCCAGGCACGCTTTGATGTCGTCAGAGGTGAGTTCCGGGAAGTCGCGCAGAATTTCTTGCTCTGTCATGCCGGAGGCAAGGTAATCAAGCACGTCATAGACGGTGATCCGCAGCCCACGGATGCAAGGTTTCCCGCCGCGCTTGCCAGGCTCGATTGAAATGATCTCGCGGTAATCCATACGCCTAAACCCTAGGCGGTTGGCGTGCCAAAGTCAAGGGGATTTGCGCACTTACCGGTTCTCCCATACGGGTTTGCGTTTTTCGAGCAAAGCACGCAGTCCTCCTGTGAATCGTCGAGTTCAAACAATGGCGTTGACCATTTCTTTGAGCCCTTCGATGCTCATCACGTTCTGCGGGGACCGGGCCGTGGTGAACCGCGCCACGGTGCCAGAGCCCTCCCAGCAAATGAACTTGTATCAGGCGATTGTTGGGCTGACTTCAACACACTGTCCTTATTGCGGTTCTTCCCTTAAGATGAAGCAATGAAGTACCTAGCCCACAGATTCGTGAAAAGCCGTGCAGCCGCCGCGTTGGCGGTGTTCAGCCTGATGATGGCAGCCGCGCTGGCGAGGTCGGCCAGCCAGCCGATTTATGACGAGCAGGCCGACGCGCGCCGCGATATTGCCACCGCCATAGCCCGAGCATCAAAGACAGGCCGGAACGTGGTGCTGATTTTCGGCGCCAACTGGTGACCGGATTGTCATGCGCTGGATGCGCAGATGCATAAACCGGGGCTGGCCCGCCTGATCGCGCGCGACTTTGTGGTGGTCAAAGTTGACGTGGAACGTTTTGACAAGAACCTCGACGTCGCGGAGAAATACGGCGTGCCCATCAACAAGGGAATCCCCGCCATCTCCGTCCTGAATCCCCGCGGAAAAGTGCTCTACGCCCAGAGCCAGGGCCAGTTTGCCAACGCCCGAGTCATTTCCTACGACTCGTTTCTTGAGTTCTTCAAGAAATGGGCGCCAAACAGGAATTAGAGCCTCAGTTGGCCACAGAGCAGTCACCTGGTTTCTTTTTGGAAGATTTCGTGCGTGCCGATTCGCCGCAAAATGATCGTGTTTCCTGCGCGATGAAATGTCATCGGTAAGCCATCGTCACGCTGGCCTCCCAAATATCCTTCAGCCCTTTCATCTTTTTAACACGGAGAGACGGGTGCACCGGATTTTGAACCAGCCGCAGGATTGCCTTTTCCGCGCGTGATTGTATTTCTTTGGGAAGGGACTTGAAATCTCGCGCGAAAGACTCTGGGCGAGAAATTTTGGGTGGGGTATCGGCCGCAGGCGAACTCGATTGACGTCTTTGGCTCTTGGGGCTTTTGAGGATATTCAGGATTTTAGATCCTTTAACAGGTCCTCAACGGACTCGAAGTCCTTTACCCTTCCGTGAGCAATGTCTTCGTCCGCCTGGCGTTCTGTGGCCTGCCACTCGGGAGTCCAGAACCATCGCTGGTCCTTGGGAACCGCCTGGGCTGGCACTAATTCCAGGGTATTATCCACCAGGCGCACCAGCATGTGATCGCCCTTCCTGAGTCTGAGCGCTTTCGAAATGCGACGAGGGATGGTCACTTGATGCTTAGCGCCAACGCGGACCGATTCTTCAATTACAGCTTTTGTCTTTGCCATGGCATTTTCCCGACATTCCGATTTTCTTACAATTACCAGAGGCCGTCAAACGCGTTACACAGACTGGCACTACCCCGCCGCAGCATGCTGCCTCAATCAAAGCCATAATGGCTGAACGGCGAACACTATGCTGCGGCTGCTTCATGGCACCGGCTTGCTTGCCGCTATGCCTGGGTTTGTTCCGCGCCGCGGCGCTGGAAGATCTCGATATAGACGTTGACCAGCGAAACGGCCGCGGGCGTGACGCCGGGAATGCGCAGCGCCTGGCCGAGCGTGAGCGGGCGGACGCGGGTGAACTTTTCCACCACTTCACGCGACAGGCCGGAGATCCTGCCATAATCGAACCCGTCCGGTATGCGGCGCTGTTCCGCGCGCTTCATGTGTTCGATGTGCTTTTCCTGCTGGGCGAGATAGCCTTCATACTTGAGGTCGGTCTCAATGCGGCGAGCTTCCTCGCGTGCCATCAATGACGCCGGCCCGTCGCCGTTGCAGGTCGAGATGGACTCGTTGCCGGCCCGGCGCAGGCCCGCGTCAATCCATTCCATCAAATCGTCGATGTTCAGTTCCGGACGCCTCAGCAGTTGCGCGCCAGTGAGCGGTGCAGGGCCGGCGAATTGACCGTTGGACATCAGGCCGAGCCGCGTGTAAATTTCGCCGCCTGTTTTTGACTGTGGGTCGAGCCGGGTTTCCAGCAGCAGGCGCGTGGCGGCGGAAATCCGCTGCTGTTTGCGGAGAAAATCGTCGTAAACATTCTGTTTGATGGTGCCGGCCTGGTAGCCGATGGGCATCAGGCGCTCGTCGGCATTGTCGATGCGCAGATGCAGACGAAACTCGGCGCGCGAGGTGAACATGCGGTAAGGTTCATCGACGCCCTTGTTGACCAGGTCATCGATCAAAATCCCCGTATAGCCCTGCGTGCGCCCGATCACCAGCGGCTCGCGGCACTGGACGCGCAGCCCGGCGTTGATGCCCGCCATGATGCCCTGGCAGGCGGCCTCCTCGTACCCGGTGGTGCCATTGATCTGCCCGGCCAGAAACAGGTCCTGGATCTTCTTGGTTTCGAGCCACGGCCGGAGTTCCGTCGGCTGGATCATGTCATACTCGATGGCGTAGCCCGGCCTGATCATCTCCGCGTTTTCCAGCCCCGGAATCGACTTCACCATGGCCGCCTGAACATCAATGGGCATGGAGGTTGACATGCCGTTTACGTAGATTTCGTTGGTGTCCAGGCCTTCGGGTTCCAGGAAAAGCTGGTGGTGCGGCTTGTCCGGAAACTTCACAATCTTGTCTTCAATCGACGGGCAATAGCGAGGGCCGATGCCCTTGATCTGCCCGGAATAAAGCGGCGAGCGGTGGATGTTATCCCGGATTACGCGATGGGTTTCGTCATTGGTGAAGGCAATCCAGCAGACGGTTTGTTCCTGGGTGATGGCGTGAGTGCGGAAGCTGAAGGGCGTGGGCACAGGATCGCCGGGCTGCACCTTAAATTGTGAAAAATCGATGGTGCGGCGATCGAGGCGCGGCGGCGTTCCGGTCTTCAGGCGGCCCACATCAAAACCCATGCGCCGCAACGCTTCGCCGAGCATCACGGCCGGCGGCTCGCCCGAGCGCCCGGCCGCGTATCTCTGTTCGCCGCAATGGATGAGGCCGTTCAGAAAAGTTCCGGTGGTGACCACCACGGCGCCGGCTTCGATGGTCCGACCATCGCGCAGCAGCACAGCGCGAACGCGCTGGCGCGGCGTGCCGCCATCGGCCTCGGGCGGCGCGGAGTGCAAATCTTCCAGCACCAGGTCAATGACTTCTGCCTGCTTGATGCGCAGGTTCGGCTCCTGCTCAAGCACCTGGCGCATTTTGACGCGGTAAAGCTTTTTGTCGGCCTGGGCGCGCGGCGACCAGACGGCCGGGCCGCGGCTGGTGTTTAGCAGACGGAACTGGATGCCCACGGCGTCAATCACTTCGCCCATCACGCCGCCGAGCGCGTCCACTTCGCGCACCAGGTGGCCCTTGGCAATGCCGCCCACGGCAGGATTGCACGACATCTGACAGATGAGATCGAGGTTGATGGTGCAGAGCGCGGTCTTCAGGCCCATGCGCGCCGCGGCCATGGCAGCTTCCGCGCCGGCGTGTCCCGCGCCCACAACGACCACATCGTACTTTTCGGTAAAAGTAGAAAGCATTGCCCCAAATTCCCCGGAGGTTTAGTGAACTATTTTAGCAGGATGTCAGAAGGTATTCAGCCCCGCTCGTGCACCTGGTGGTGGCTCAGTTTGGTTGCCACTTTGTGGCACGGCCATGCTGGCCATGTTTTACTTAACCGAACCGGGGGTGAGACTCTCGTACCGCAAACCTTGCATTTGCACCCCCAGGGTGCCAAATCTGGCTCCAAAGAAGAAAGAGATGTTGCCCCATGAAAGCGCTTCGCGGAAAGCGATGCGGATCTGGGCGACTCTTCGGTCCGTTTATTGACCCTCTAATGTTTTCAATGAGATCGGCAGCTTCGTTTTCCGGTTCGTTCCGGTTCGTTTTTTCCACAGCTACGTGTTTTCAACAACTTCTCCGCTTTGTTTTCCGGTTCGTTCCGGTTTGTTTTTGGACTATTTCTGTTTGTTTTCAGCAACTTCTCCGCTTCGTTTTTCAAAAAACGTGTTTTTTTGTCCCATTTGCCTTAAAACCAGCGCGAAAAATGGCTTTTGGGGACTGCAAAAATCGCTCCTTATCGACACGCATTCGTCGCCCGCCGCCGCAAAAACCGCCGGGCCAAGCATTGATCGTGCGCTACAAACACCGCGCTTCATTCTCTGATCCTGCACCGCAGCCTTCGCTGTTTAACCTGGCTGGTTTTGCCCGCCTCTCGGCAAGACGCGCACCGGCCCCGCGCCTTGCCAGGATGCAACCTATTCAGGCTATCACGCTAGCCGACAAAAGTCAAACAAATTCGCGCGATGGTGATGTCAAGCTGCTTGTGTAAAAAGGCGGAGGGTGGGGTCTGGCCATTCCAACCTTTCGTTGTAGCCGTTGAAGATGGCATAGATGGTGCGATCCACGCTGCCACGTTGACAAAACAGACCATGGGCCGGGTGCGGCGCTGCACCCGCCCCCGCGGTCCAGTACCCGCGCCAGGTCCGAATCCGGCACGTAAGCATCAGCCCTCTCTGTTGGGCCAACCGGGACCGGGCTGATGGCCTCAGCCGGCCCGAACCGGCCGCGGAAGGCTGAGGTCCTCGCGCAAACCGGCTCAATCAGTCCTTGTGCTAGACTGTGGGCGTGCTTGTGGGTGGTTGCATTCAGGCCCCAGGCAAACCGCTGCCGCCGGTGCCGATGAGATGGCACGCAATCTTCTCAGATTTCAGGTACTGTGTTCCAGGAACCGGAAATCGGCCTTAATCCTAAACCCGACGAGCAGACCCGGGGCGTGCTTCCTAACCCACGCTTTGTGCGGCAGACGGGAAGCGTGCCTCTGCAGTAAAATGCATGTTTTTCAGGGGTGAGTGTGTTTCTTAATTTTGGGACCAACGGCACGCCGATCGCTAGCTTGCTTCCCGGCTGGGATTCGGCGCTCAATCATCACACCGCGTTTATCCATTTTCCAATCGCGTTTTGGCTTGCGGCTTTACTTTTTGAAATCGTTGCGGTCTGGCGGCGCAGCGAGCCTATTCATCGCGCCTCCGTGTGGCTCCTCTGGCTTGGCACGATCGCCGTCACTTTTGCCGTGGCCACGGGCCTTGATGCTGGAAGCAAGGTCCCAAGCGGCGTCGGAAACATTCTCCATACCCACAAGGAACTGATGCTGACCAGCTACCTTCTCGCCGTTGGACTTTCGGCGTGGGCGTACTTCTCGGGTACGCAAGAGAAGAGGTTGGCTCTGCTGGCCGGATTGCTCATCCTCTCCGTATTTATGGTTCTTGGAACTGATCGTGGAGCAGAGATGGTCAGCCGGTACGGATTCGGGGTGAACGGCGCGATCCGGCGAGCGCCCGGACCAGTGGCGGAAAAACCGGCGGCCTCGGCGGCAAACCTTCAGTACGTCGGTTCCAAATCATGCGAGCCGTGCCATGCCTCGATCTATTCGCGCTGGAAACGGACGCCGATGGCCAACGTGGTGCGTGATGCGAAGGAATATCCGGACGCCATCCTTGCGGATTTCTCAAACGCACCCTCGTATATCAATTTCGGTCAGGATCAGATCGCCTTCGTCTAAGGAAGCATTTGGAAACAGAATTATTTCACCAAAGTGGGCGGGGAGTATTATCCTCTGCCGGGAAAATGGGACATCAAGCATCGCAAGTGGGTCCCCTATCTTGTGAAGTAGGACTGGTGGGCGCAATATTATCCGGCCGATGACCGCGAACGTCCGACTGGGCCGACGTGCAACGGCTGCCACTCCGTCAATTACAATATTCAGACGCGGGAAGTTACCGAATGGAACGTAGGTTGTGAGGACTGCCATGGGCCGGGCAGCGCGCACGTCAAGCATCCCAGGGCGGGCGACATCGTCAATCCGGCTCCCGTGCGCTTTTCCCAATGGTATTCTCCCTGGCGAGCGAAGTAGTACTGGCAGGGGCAGTTGATCCGCAGGTCCGGAACTCCGGTCGGCCCGAGGGCCGCCACACAGAACACAATCCGTGACTGGAATTCAACGGGCCGGGCGGAACTTTCAACTTATTTCTTTGTGGGTTGAAAAGGTGCCGTAAAAGATTGGAGGCGCGGGGGAGAATCGAACTCCCGCATAAAGGTTTTGCAGACCTTGTCATTCGGCCGGGTATCCCATCGTATTTCAGGAGGATAGCTTTCCGTTATCGGCATTCCCTTCTGTAGACGCGGTTGCTGTTGCTGAAGCAGCCAACCCAACTCAATGAAGGGAGGACCCAGATCAACGGCATTAAATACTCGCTGATTTTACGGGGTGATTGCGGTGAGATCGGGTTCTCAAAGTGGTTTTGACTTCTCTGAGCAAAAATGCAAGTGGCGGGTTTGAAAAAAAGGAGGGTGTGAATATGAGGTTCTGTGATTTTCAGCGCGGCTTTTTCGGCATGAGCCGCCGCGATTTTTTGTTCGGCACGACCGCGACTGTGGCCGCGTCCGCCTTGAGCCGCCTGGCGCTGGCGCAAGACTCCGCAACTCTCGCCAAGCTCGCTCGCATCAGTCTACTGACCAACGATTTCTCGGACACTCTGCCGGAAATTTGGGATCGAAGCAAATCGGTGGCACCGAAAAAGCTGGACATGATGGATCTCCCTGACGCGGTCGCAGACCATCTCCACCTCCACAATCTGGAGGTGTGCAACATCAATCTGCTCTCGATGGGGCCTTCGTATATCGGGGAATTCAAAGAGCGGCTGCACAAGGCCAAGTCGAGGGTGGTGGACCTGATCGTGGAACTCGACCCGCCCGCAACAGCCTATCGGGGCTATATCAGCGTCTGTTCTCCCAATCCTGAAATTCGCGCTCATGCAATCGGAGAGACGAAGAAGTGGATCGATATTGCGGCAGTGCTTGGGTCTCCCAGTATCATGCCCAATCAAGGGGTCCGCTACTTACTAGAAGACCTGGCGCCATGCATCGAGGGACTAAAAGCCCTGGTCGAATACGGAAAGCCGAAAGGTGTCGCTGTCATTCTGGAACCTCGTGGAGAGCGGCTGGACCAGTTGGTGGATCTCATAAGAGGCAGTGGGGCTCACTCCAATCCCCAGATCGCAACGGCAGATGGGTTGCGGCTTCTGTATCCGCTCGCGATTACCGTCCAGCACGTTAACCTCCGGTCCAACCTCGCAACCGCGATCCCGCTTTCGAAGGAAATGGGTTTTAAAGGCTGGTTCTCGATCGAGACCGACGGCGGCCCTGATCCATGGGCCCCGATTCAAAAGGTGATCAGCGCGTTGCTTCTATACCTGTAGCCCGACAGGGTCCGCGCGCATCCTGCTGCTCACGCGGACCTTTTTTCGGTTTTGTCTGGAGACCACGAGGATTGAACTTGCCGGTCAAATCATGTAGCGGATTCGCGACTTCCAATGTATGCTTCCGAAGGAAAAGCAAACGAAACTCATGGGCAGTGCTAAAAACTGCGCCTTTCCGGAACTGGGCCAGATTCCGATGAGCGCCGCCAGCACATGCAGGAGCAAAACATAGCGATGCATCACTTGAGATACAGATGGAGAAGGCTTTTGACCGTAGGCCCGATCGTTGGTCTTGCCTTTGCTTTAGCCAGCCATGCCCAGTCTGTGTCCAAAGAACAAGGGAGAGCGACGTTTCAAAGAACTTGTAGCCCTTGCCATCGCACCAGTCGTATCACATCTCACCGGCTAAGCCACGCCGGGTGGGAAAACGTGGTTGACAATATGATTTCGCGAGGAGCGAAGGCAACGCCAGAGGAGCAGGAACAGATCGTGGGTTATCTCACCGCGAATTTCGGCATCGGCACGCCAGCGCCTAAAAAGGCCGCGTCGGGAGAAGGTTCGGCTCCCGCAAAGGCGCCACCGGTGCCGGCCCTGGATGATTCTCAAATAGCGCGGGCCAAACAGCTTATTAAATCCAATGACTGCCTGTCCTGTCATCAAATGGATGGCCAAGGATCATTTGCAGGCCCCTATTTAGGCGATGTAGGCGCAAACAACAGTGCCAAGCAGATACGCGCCTCGCTGGTCTCTCCGAGCGAAGAACTAGCGCCGCAAAATCGTTCGGTTCGGCTGGTGACTCTCGATGGGAACACGGTAGTTGGAAAGCTGCTCAATCAAGATGGATTCACCGTTCAGCTTATCGACGCGCCCGGTCATCTTCTGTCTTTCCAAAAGGCAGATCTGCGGGAGTTCACGATTATTACCGCAAACTCGATGCCCTCTTACGCCAATAAATTGACGCCTCAAGATCTTTCTCTTCTTGTCAAGTATTTGGAGACCTTGAGGGGCACAAGTCAGCAATAATAGAGGCATTTGTGGGGTGAACCCCTGCAGTGCGGCAACCAAGCCCAGATACGGACTGATGGTACCGAGTCAGGATGTACTAGCAGATGGGAGATGGCAAAAGATGAGTATAGCTAGATCGCTCTTCGTGCTGTTGGCGCTTTTTGCGATGCTCGCTCTGGCGCCAACCGCTCTTCTGGCCGCGGATCAGGACTTCAATGGCCAGTGGGATATTCAGGTGCACGCCAAACCCGCCGCCTTTGTGCAGTTCACTACGACGGCCGCATGGTGGCTGGATATCACCGGTGCGGGAACGCCCCATCTGAAGATCCAATTCGTGGGGTCTCCGGACGGCGGTCTGGACGATATAACCGTCGCAAAAATCCAGAACGGGGTACTGCACTTCACCTGGAAAGCCAAAGCGCGTTTCGGGCACACTCCGGGTCCGAACGAGTATGCCGAATATGAGGTGAGCTTTGCCCGCGGGCTCCTGCAGGGTACGATGACGAGTCCCGCGACAACTCCTGCGACCCACCTGACTTTCACTGGGTATCCCTCAGCCAAAATTGATGAACACGATGACGGTTCCTGGGTGGCGGGTAAGCCGATCAAGTTATTTAACGGTAAGGACCTCGAGGGATGGACGGGCGTCAATTCCCCCAAGATGAAGGGTTGGTCCGTAGAGAATGGCCTTCTGGAGTGCGCGGATAGCTCGGACGATCTGATCACAGTCAAGAAATTCTGGAACTTTAAACTGCATGTCGAATACAAATTTCCGGTCGGTAAACGGAGCAACAATGGTATCGGCTTGCGCGGCCGCTATGAGTTTCAGATCGCGTCGGATTATGGAACTCCTCCGGGCATGCACGGCACCGGTGCGCTCTACACGAGAATTTTACCGAGAGTGAACGCGGCCAGGCCCGCGGGTGAGTGGAACAACGTCGATATCCGCCTGGTTGGCCGCGAAATCACTGCGGTCCTGAATGGGCAGACTCTCTACAAGAGGGCAGTTATCGTCGGCCTGAACGGCATTGCCATTGATGCGTTCGAAGGTCGGTCAGGTCCGATCGAGTTGCAGGGTGATGAGACCGCCGCGGAGTTCCGGAACCTCGTACTGGTGCCCCTTGCCAAGCGCGGCGGCAAGTAGAGGAGTTGATGGTTAGGCCCATTTTGCAGGGAGAGGGATATGAAGCTAAGCGTGTTGCTGATGTTTGTCTTAGTGACGGGGCCCTTGAAGGCGCAAGTTACTTTCGACCGGCTACTTCACTCCAAACAGGAACCTCAAAATTGGCTCACCTACGGTGGAACGTATGCAAGCGACCGCTACAGCCTCTTGACGCAAATCAACCGGGAGAATGTCAAGAATCTGCAGCTAAAGTGGGTCTGGCGGCCCACCACCACGCCCGCTGACGAGAAGATGGAGTGCACTCCAATTGTTGTGAACGGCGTGTTGTATGCCACGAGCCTGACGTCAGTGGTGGCGCTCGATGCTGCTACGGGCCGGCGCTACTGGGAGTTCACGCGTTCGTTTAATCCGGACGACTTCCCCGGGCAACGCATGTACATGGTCAACAAGGGAGTGGCGATCGAGGGGAACACGCTATTTTGGACGACGGGGTGGGACGATCATCTGCTCGCCATTGATGCCAGAACCGGTCACCTGAAATGGGAAGTTAAGGTCGACGATTGGAATAAAGGCTACCAGTTGAACATGCCGCCCCTGGTGGTAAAGGACGAGCTCATCGTCGGACCTGCGACCGACGATATGGGTGCAAATTGCTTTATCGCTGCTTTTAACATTCACACCGGGAAGTTAATCTGGAAAACCTACACAAGTCCGAATTCCGCAGATGATCCCGCCGCCAAGACGTGGGCGGGCGACACCTGGAAACACGGCGGCGCCCCGGTCTGGAACGAAGGTTCTTACGATCCTGAGACGAACTTGGTGTTCTACGGCACCGGCAATCCGAATCCGGTCTCGAACGGCGATCAGCGATCGCCCGGCAGCAAATTCGACAATCTCTACTCCGATTGCGTCATTGCGTTCGATGCCGATACGGGGAAGATCAGGTGGTATTTCCAATTCACGCCAGGCGATGAGTACGACTATGATGCCACCCAGATCCCCGTATTAGCGGATATCAGCTGGCAGGGCGAAAAGCGTAAGGTTATGCTCTGGGCCAATCGCAATGGCTTCTTCTATGTCCTCGACCGGGGGACCGGCAAATTCCTTATGGGCACAGCTTTCACGAAGCTGAATTGGGCGAAAGGCCTCGATAGGAATGGCCGGCCGATTCGAGATCCAAAGCATTGGCCGAAACCTATGGGCGGAACTCTCGTGTGGCCAGGCTCGCAAGGGGGAACCAATTATTATCCCCCATCTTACGATCCGCAAACAGGGCTATTCTATGTATCGACCTGGCAAAACTACGAAGGTTTTTCGGACAAACGGCCCGTTCTTCCATGGAAGCAAATGCACATGTATACCGGAGACGGTTGGTGGCCCGGGTTTGGGCAATCGTCACCCCCGGCTAACTGGCCGCCCCCTCCTCCCCGGCCGCACGTCCCGGCTATGTCATTGCGCGGGAATGCCGAATACAAGACCCCGGCCGAAGGCTATGGCTCCATCCTCGCCCTCGATCCGCAGACTGGAGAAAAAAAGTGGGAGTTCAAGATGGTCAACTACACCGAGTCCGGCGTGCTCTCCACTGCTGGCGGAGTAGTGTTCGGGGGAGGGAAGGACGGCATCTTTGTCGCACTTGATGCGGAAACGGGCAAGCCGCTGTGGCATGTGAACGTGGGCGACACTGCGGAAGGAATGGGGAGTGGCCCTATGAGTTACGCGGTACATGGGAAACAATACATCATAACGACAGCCGCCGACACAATGTATGCATTCGCTCTGCCAGATTAGGCCGATAGCGTAACGCCGCAACTTGGCGGGCCATTATATCCGCCAAGTTCCGCTTCGAGCTGATCTACCCAGCCAGGTCGCAGTGAACTCTGCTATCAAGCGTAATCTACCGATACGGCCTTCAATGCCTCGAAAAATCTGGAGGCGCGGGGGAGAATCGAACTCCCGCATAAAGGTTTTGCAGACCTCTCCCTTACCACTTGGGTACCGCGCCGGAAGATTGGAGCGGGAAACGGGATTCGAACCCGCGACTTCGACCTTGGCAAGGTCGCACTCTACCACTGAGTTATTCCCGCTTTTAATCGGACACGCTCAACTTACCAAAAAATTATAGAAAGCGTCAGGCGGCCATGTCAAGCAAGACAGCCGTCTGGCCTGCCGCCATTGCAGGGCCGAAGCACGGACCTGCAAAACAAGCCTGAATCAGGATACCTCGTGCGTTCTTGTGGGATTGCCGGCGCGCAGGTTGAGGCAGGCGATTTCCGGAGGGCAGTTGACCCTGAGGGGAACCAGCACCTTGCCGATCCCGCGGCTGACGTAGATTTGCGTGCCGTCCAGCCGGTTCCATCCGGCGATGAATCTCTTGCCCAGTTTGGACCTGGTATAAAGGCCGCCCACCACGGGCAAACGGACCTGTCCGCCGTGAGTATGGCCGGAAAGGACCAGGTCGATGTGTTGTTCCGCGGCCATGTGAATTCCGACCGGATTGTGGCACAGCAGGATTTTGGGATCGTGCGGCGGGACGTGCCGCATGGCGGCCTCGAGGTCGTCGGCGCTCCACCAGTGGTCGTCAACGCCGAGCATCCAGAGGCGGTCGCGCCGGGAGGCGAGCGCAAAGTGGGAGTTGCGCAAGACGTGGATGTGCTGGGCTTCGAGGGCCCTGGTCATTTCGTCGGCGTCTACCTGAAAGTCGTGATTGCCAAGAACGGCGAAAACTCCGAGCCTGGCCCGCAGTTGCCCCAGCACCTGGGCAACCGGCCGGATGTAATGGGGAGAAAACGTCACATAATCTCCGGTGAGCGCGATCAGGTCGGGCTGGAGCTGATTGGCCATTCTCACAGCGCGTTCGACGTCTTCAAGGGGCGTATAGAGGCTGTGGTGGATGTCGGTGAGCTGAACAATCTTCAGACCGTCATAGCCTGCGCCAAGCCGGCGGACGTGGATGTCTATCTCTGTGATTTCCGGATCGGGCGAAGCCGGCGGCGGGGAAAGTGGTGGGTGGTCCGAGAGCGAGAGCGTGATGATCCCTCGGCGGCGCCTTGCCAGACGCCTTGATACCAGGTGTGTTCTCATAATGCTTCCCGACGCAATTAATCGGTGATGACCTAGTTTCGTTCCGTGGCACGGCCATCCTGGCCCCGCCCAGGCGGGAGCAAGAAGCCCATGCGAGAATTCATCTGAGTTACTACCAATTAATCAAAGGCCTCAAAGGCCCCAGCAAAAATCAGCCCTGGCTGCACTTGACATTTCCGTGCTCTTCCAGGACCTCCGAAAATACTTCCAACAAGCCCTCATGGACCAACCCGTTCGACGCGCAAATCTCGTCCCGATGCAACGAGAAAGGGCCGCCCGAGAGATCGCTGACCCGGCCGCCAGCTTCGGCAACCAGTAAAGAACCGGCCGCCTTGTCCCAGGGATTCAGTTTCAGCTCCCAAAAACCTTCAAAGCGTCCCGCAGCCACCGAGCACAGGTCCAGCGCCGCGGCGCCCGCCCGTCGAATTCCGTGAGAAAGCTGGGTGAGCCTGAAGAACAATTGAATGTTCAGATCGTGATTGGAAGCGAAGGGCGGAAAGCCCGTGCCCAGGAGGCTTTCAGCAAGATCTGCAGTGTGCGAAACCGTTATCCGCCTGCCGTTCAGCGTGGCGCCGGCGCCGCGCTCGGCCGCAAACATCTCTTCGCGGTTCGGATCGTAAACTACGCCGGCAATCACTTCATCGCGGTAAGCCAGCGCCAGGGTGACGCAATAAACCGGGAACCCGTGGGCAAAATTGGTTGTGCCGTCCAGCGGATCAACGTACCAGCAGTATTCAGAGCCGGTGTCCTTGCCGCCGCTTTCCTCTGCGACGATCGAGTGGCCCGGAAAGTGGCCCCGAAGGCGCTCGAGAATCATGGCCTCGGAACGCCGGTCGGCCTCCGTCACGATGTCTGACTTGCGTTTGTAAGAGATCTCGTGCGGCTGGCCGGCAAGTTGAGCGAGCAACGCGCCCGATTCGCGGGCGATTTCGAGTGCAACGTCGAGGTAATTATCCATAATGAGTGAGACCTTCGATTTAAAGCCAATCCTCTCGTATCAGAAAACAGCAGGAATATCGGCGCTCCGTCAGCCTCGTGCCCCTGCCAGCACGCGGGTCTGTCCCTCGCCCTCTGCCCATACCGAGCCGTCTTCAAAATACTCCTTTTTCCATACCGGCACTACTATTTTCAGGCGGTCAATGAGGTACTGGCAGGCTTCGAACGCCGGCCGCCGATGCGCCGCCGTCACCACGATGGCGACGCTCGTTTCGCCGATTTCCAGCTTTCCTGTGCGATGGACGATGCCGATGGAGTGGATGTTGAATTTCTGCCTGGCTTCCGACCCAATCTCCTGCATTTTGCGGACGGCCATCGGCTCGTAAGCTTCGTACTCCAGATAAAGAGTATTTCGCCGGTTTGAATGGTTGCGGACAATGCCCTCAAAAGTGACCACCGCGCCGTCGGAAGGGCTGTGGAGTGAGTTTGCGAAGTCGGAGGTTGAGATTTTTTCGCCGGTGATGCGATAGCAACTATCGTCCATCCCGCCGCTGACCGGAGGCATGAAAGCAACTTCGTCGCCTTCGTGCAGCACCGCCAGGGGCCCTGCGATCTGCTGGTTAACCGCGAAAAGAAGAGAGCCGGCCAGTTCGCCTATGCGCGGGAACCGATTTTCGTAAAGGCGACGCAGCCCCTGGAGCGTTTCACCCTCTCCAAGTTCCACCTGCTCTTCCCGAAGCCCCGTTAAATCGTGTATGAATCCGAAAAATAAGACGTTTACTTTCATCAAACACTCAGCACGCACTACTAGTATACACCCTATGGGAAATTACTGCAGGGATTGGGTATACGAATGTAGCCAAAAACAAAGTTTACGATGAGACATCTACGCTAGGATTAATGGAGCACGTGGCGAAGGCGGTTCAAAATCGCGAAACTCGAAATCGAATCCTCCGGCCAGCAGCCGCCTGTGCTCACGCGCCATCCCGCCAGGAAGCGCCGAGGGCCGGGAATGAGCGAGACGAAAACCCTGCCCATTGCTGAAGCTATACTGAGAGCCATTATGGCGAAGATTCTGATCAGTGGAAGCGACTGGACCTCGCGGGCGCTGCTGCGCGCCCAGTTGATTGAAGAAGGCTTTGAGGTGGAAGCTTGCGAAGCCGTGCAAGAAGTGGTCCGTCTCCCATGGGCCAGCAAAACGATGCCTGCGCTGGTGGTAGCGGACCTGTTCGAGAGCGCGCATCCGGCGGAAGATGCCGTGTTGCTCTCGCGATGGGCGAAACTGGCCCCGATCTGGGTCCTGGCTGGGCACGGCAGCGCTGAAGCCGAATCGCTCGACGGCAGGGGCTTTGAAAGGGTTTTCTACCGCCCGCTCGATGTTGGGAAGCTGGTGCAGCAGATTAGAGAGCGGCTGCGGGGGTGAAGGTAAAGCGTGAGCGCCGCCGCATTCACGGCAGGCCCTGCGCACTTCTGACCCCCCAATCCTTAATGCAGAGCGCAAAGAGATACTTCCCGGCATTGACGGGAAACGCTCCGCGGGCCACAGAGGACACGAAGGCGGCTACGGCTCAATCCACAGCCGGCTGCTGCTGGGTGAGGCAGTGAAGGGTCCCGAGGCCCCAGACCAGATCGACGGAGTGGATGCCGATCACCGGCCGGTCCGTGAACAGTTCGGCCAGCGTTCCGAGGGCGATGCGGTCCTTCGGATCGTTAAAGGTGGGCGCCAGCACCGCCGCATTGGCAATATAAAAATTTGCGTAGCTTGCCGGCAGGCGCTGGCCTTCGAAGTGGAGCGGGGCGGGCATGGGAAGCGCAACCACCTCGATCCTGCTGCCATCCTCCAGGCGCATTCCTTCCAGCCGCTCGCGATTTTCCTGCAGCACGGCGTTATTGGGGTCGGCGGGATTTTCCTCGCAGCAGAGAACAACCGTCTTCGCATTGACAAAGCGGCACACATCGTCCACGTGGCCGTGAGTGTCGTCACCCGCGATGCCGCGCCCGAGCCACAGAATGTTCTGCACGCCCAGATTCTGTCGCAGGGCGGCCTCAATTCCGCCTTTGCCGAGGCCGGGATTCCGCACCTGAACCTCCGGATCGAGCAGGCACTCTTCCGTGGTCAAAAGGGTGCCCTGGCCGTTGACGTCGATGGCGCCGCCTTCCAGCACAAAGTCACGGCCCGCGATGCCGGCCTGAATCAGGGGCAGCTTGAGCGCGCGGGCCACGCGGCCGGGTATGGCATCATCTTTGCGCCAGTCGGGATATTTGGCCCAGGCGTTGAAGCGGAAACGGACGATTGCGATCTCTCCACGCGGTGCGGTTTTCTTCAGGAAAATAGGACCGAAATCTCGTGTCCAGCCGCGATCTGTGGGGAAGCGGAAAAATTCCACGCAGGCGAGATCGGCGCCCGCGCGCAGGAGGACCTTCCGGGCGTGTGATTCGTGGACCTTCGATCGGACCAGGATGCGAACAATTTCTCCGGGCGTGAGTTTGCGGACGATCTCACTGTAGACCCACGGAATGGGCGTGAACCGCCCCGGCCAGTCCGTAACATTATGTGGCCAGCCGATCCAGGTGGCCTCGTGAGGCTCCCATTCCGCGGGAAGACGATATCCGAGCGATTGGGGCGTGGCGGTCACTATTTTGTTTTGCCCCTTCCCGGCTTCCCGAGAAACCTGTGGCCGATGCCGTGGTAGGCGTCAATGCGGCGGTCGCGGAGAAAGGGCCAGTTGCGGCGAACGTCCTCAAGGTGCTTGAGATCGACTTCGGCGACGAGGACTTCTTCCCGGTCCGGCGAACCTTCGGCGACCACGACCCCTTGGGGGTCAGCGACAAACGAGGATCCCCAGAATTCGATGCCCGCGCCCTCGCCGGTGTTCTCATGCCCGATGCGATTCGCCACTGCCACGTACACACCGTTGGCAATGGCGTGGCCGCGCTGGATGGTTTTCCAGGCATCGAGTTGGGCCGCGCCGTAGCGCTCCTTCTCGTGGGGATGCCAGCCGATGGCGGTGGGATAGAAGATGACGTTGGCTCCTTCGAGCGCCACCAGACGCGCAGCTTCAGGAAACCATTGGTCCCAGCAGATGAGTGGCGCGACCGGACCCACGTTGGTATTGATAGCGCGGAATCCCAGATCGCCAGGCGTGAAATAGAACTTCTCGTAGTAGCCGGGATCGTCGGGGATGTGCATCTTGCGATAAATCCCGGCGACTCTGCCGTCGCTGCCGATGACAGCCACGCTGTTGTGATAAACGCCGGCCGCCCGGCGCTCAAAAATGGGAGCGACCACTGCCAGGCGGGCTTTCCGCGCCACCGGACCGAGGGCCGTGGTGATGGGGCCGGGGATGGGTTCGGCCAGGTCAAAGACGCTTGCATCTTCGCGCTGGCAAAAATAGTTGGAAGCAAAGAGCTCCGGAAGGCAGACGACAGCCGCGCCCTTCTTGGCCGCCTCATGGATGCCCTTGATGGCCCGACGAAGGTTCTTGCCGGGGTCGGCGCCGCACGCCATCTGGACCAAGCCTACTTTAAATCGGCTTTTTGCTGCTTTCGACATCGCCCAACAGGATACATGAGTCCTGATCTTCCTCCAAGGTTCTCATCCGCGAAACAAAGTTGTACCCTGATGCCTGGCAGCTTCATCCAAAAAGAAGCTGCGCCATGTCGGGCGGGGGTCAAGCATCAACTGCCTGTTCTTCACGCTGAAAGTGGGAGAGAATAGTTTTATACATCGCTGTTAAGGGCCTGGAAAGTGTTCCCGAATGGATGAGACGATTCGATTTCTTCTGCACCACGGTTACGTGGTGCTCGTCGCCTGGGTGTTTGCCGAGCAGATGGGGCTGCCGGTCCCGTCCATGGCCGGACTGCTGGCCGCCGGGGCCCTGGCTGGCAGCGGGGACTTGAAGCTTGGCCTGGTGGTCCTTTTCCCCACATTAGGGGCGCTCCTGGCGGACGTGATCTGGTATGAGCTTGGCAAGTACCGGGGCGCAAAAGTTCTGAACCTCCTTTGCAGAATTTCTCTGGAGCCGGATTCCTGCATCAGAAATACGGAAAACCGGTTTGCCCGGAGTGGCGCCAAAGCCCTGATGATAGCGAAATTTGTTCCCGGGCTCAGCACGGCAGCGCCTCCGCTCGCCGGCATGTTTGGAATGCGCTTTACACGCTTCCTGGTTTTCGACGGGGCAGGCGCCCTGTTTTATAACGGCGTGTTTATCTTTTTTGGCTACGCGTTCAGCCATCAACTGGAGAAGGTGGCGCAAATTGCGCTGGGACTCGGCGCGGGGCTTCTGGTGCTGGCGGCGGGTAGCCTGTTCCTCTACATCGCCTGGAAATACTTTCAGCGGCAGCGGTTCCTCCGCACGCTGCGGGTGCGCCGCATTACTCCGGAAGAATTGAAACAAAGAATTGATGCCGGCGAGGATGTCGCGGTTGTCGATCTGCGGCACTCGATGGACTTTGAGGCCGATCCGAACTCGATTCCAGGTGCTTATGCGCTGCCGTCAGAGGAACTTGAGAAGCGCTACCGGGAAATCCCTACCGACCGTGAGATTATCCTTTACTGCACTTGACCGAACGAGGCGACCAGCGCCCGTGTGGCGCTGATGCTGAAGCGCCGCGGTATTACGCGCGTGCGTCCGCTGGCCGGAGGGCTGCCAGCCTGGAAGGGGAAAGGATATCCTCTGGAGGTCCGGCAGATGACTCCAAAAGCCACCGCCATAGAGCAGACCGCCGAGACCGCCTAACCTTGCGTCCGGACAGGTTTGGAAGCGCGAATCGCAGTGGCGCCCAACCCAGATGCAGCCGCCCTGGCTGCGCAGAGAGCCTCTCATGGCCTACTGCCGCATTTCTCTGGGTCCGCTTGGGGTCTCGCTCTCCATCGTGCTTTCCGCTTTAACCCAAACGACGTTCTCCATATTCTTCAAACGGCCTTCAGCTAAGCAGCGTTATTTCACCTTCGCACGATTTTCATTAGCTTGGATTTGCTTGGACTATCCTTGACGCAAAGGGGTTCCGCGAAAAACGACGGGCTTTGTGAAGGGTGCGACTTTGGTGCTCCCTGCGGACCGCGTCGGGCATGAGATCGTTCTCGTATCGAAAAAAACCGGAACCAAACTCAAGAAATTCTTCCCTTAAGAATAATGGTTGTGATAGGTTTGCAGGTTGATTTTGCAGGTAACGCTAACCAGAGGTCATCAAAAAGATGAAGCGAACACGTGTGATTGGATGCGGATTAGTACTGGCGTGCATGCTGGGCACGGCTTGGGGAGTAAGGACCTACGCCGCCCCCCAGAGCGCGGGCAAGTGGACGCCGCTATTTAACGGGAAGAATTTGGACGGCTGGCAAGCATTTGGGACGGAGAGATGGGTAGCCGATCATGGAACGATTTTGGGCGAAAGCGTCACCGATAAGTACGGCTACCTGATGACCAGGAAAGACTACAAGAACTTCGAGATCAGACTGAAATTTAATTGCACATCGGAAGGGAACAGTGGGCTCTTCTTCCACTCGAAGATTACGGGCGAGAACCCCAAATCTGGACCGGATATCGAGGGCCTTCAGGCGGAGATCGATCCCGCGCGTCACACCGGCGGAATCTACGAGAGCGGCGGGCGCGGCTGGGTGGCCCTTCCCACGGATGAAGGCGAAAAGGCGATTAAGCCGGTTGGCCAATGGAACAGCATGGACACTCTCGTTGAAGGAAACCACATTGTGACCCGCCTGAACGGTGTGAAAATTGTGGATTATACGTATGAGCCGGCAAAGTACACAGACGGGCAAATCGGTTTGCAGATTCACACTGGCATGCACGGATTCAAAATCCGGTTTAAGGATATTGAAATCCGGACGCTTCCCTAACCGAAAGGGTCCCGCTGGATGCGGTACGATTCTCTGGAACAGAGATTTTAATAACACAAAAGGACACAGGAATGACAAAGAACAATCGCAGGGATTTTCTGAAACTATCGACGGCAGCCGCCATGACGGCGGCCGGATTGGGCGGTGCTGAGAAGGCCCTGGCCGCAGCAGGAGCTTTGCCAATGCCCGCGGGTTCCGCGGCGCCGGCGCCCCCTCCGCCACGCAAATTTGAACCTTTCGCGCTGGGGATTATGACCGGGATTGGGAATGATCCGGAAGCGGCGATGGCCAAGGTCCACAGCCTCGACATGCACACCTGCCAGATCGATTCGGACCTTCTGAGCGATGAGATGATCGAGCGGCTGGGCGAAGCGCTCAACAAGTACAATATTGTGGTGACGGCGATGGGGACGGACGGGCCGGGGCCTTACATTTACAATTTCTACGATGGGCCTCTTACTCTGGGCCTGATTCCGCGCACTTACCGTGGACAGCGCCTGGAGAAGTTGAAGAAGTATTCGGACCAGGTCAAGAAGCTGAATGTGCCCGCCATTCGCATTCATGCGGGGTTTATCCCTGAGGACCCCAACGTTGAGTTATATTGGGAATCCATCGAGGCGCTCAAGGATGTGGTCAGCCACTGCAAGCGGAACGGGCAGGATTTCCTGTACGAAACGGGTACAGAAACCCCCATTGCGCTGCTGCGGGCAATGAAGGACATCGGGCTGGACGGCGATCTCAGCAACCAGGGCGTGAACCTGGATACAGCAAACCTGATCCTGTATGGCAAGGCGAACCCGCTGGACGCTCTGGACGTCATCGGTCCCTACGTGAAAAACACGCATGCTAAGGATGGATTGTATCCCACCAACCCACGCGACTTGGGGAAAGAGGTCGCCATCCCGCATGGGAAGGTCGATTTCCCGAAGATCATCGCAAAGCTGAAGGAACTGAATTATCAGGGTCCCATCACGATCGAGCGGGAGATTTCAGGCCCTCAGCAAATGGAAGACGTAAAGCAGGAGAGGGACTATTTGAAAAAGCTGATCGAGTCCTAAGAGAGGGTTCGAGACGCTGCACAGGCAAGGAATTTATTAAGGAGGGAATGAACGTGAGCGAAGATTCTGGCAAGAAAGTAGGAAGAAGGGAATTTATGGGCACGGCTGCAGCCGCTGCGAGCTTTATGATCATGGCGCCACAGTTGGTGCGCGGGACGGAGGCAAACTCGACGCTTCGGGTTGGCCTGCTGGGCTGCGGCGGTCGCGGGACTGCGGACGCCCAATACACGATCGAAACTGGCAAGGCCCGCCTGGTGGCCCTGGCCGATATCTTCCAGGACCAGTTGGACAAAGCGAAGGCGCATTTCGACAAATTTCAGCAGTCCAAAGGCTATGCGGCAATCGACCGCAAGTTAATGTTTAAGGGGCCAATGGCATATCAGCAGATCGCCAACTCGAAAGATGTGGATGTCGTGATTATTACAACGCCTCCCTTCTTCCATCCCCAGCATCTGGCAGAAGTGGTGACGGCGGGCAAGCACGTTTATTGCGAAAAGCCGGTTGCCGTGGACCCTGCCGGTTGCATCTCTGTCCTGGATTCCGGAAGGAGGGCGGAAGGACGATTGAGCCTGGAGGTTGGATTCCAGCTCCGGAACGCTCCGCCGTATGTGGAGCAGGTCAAGCGGATTCACTCCGGCGCCCTGGGCGATATTGTGTCCGGGGCTGGACATTATTTTTCAGGCTACATTGACCGGCCCTCCTGGCCGGGCGCGTCGCCGGATGAACATCGGCTGCGCAACTGGGTCCACTACCGCACCCTGTCGGGCGATATCATTGTTGAACAGAACATTCACGTGATTGACGTCTGCAATTGGGTCCTGCAGGGGCACCCCATCAAGGCCTCAGCTTCGGGCAGTAAGCTCCACAGGCCTGACCCTGGCGATTGCTATAACAATTACAGCGTCGTTTTTGAATATCCCAACCGCGTGAGCATGACGTTTGGTTCTACACAGTTCAACAAGGGCTGGTGGGATGTGGGATGGCAGTTCTTCGGCACCAAGGGCGTTTCCGAAACGCATTATAACGGGCCGGTGGCCATTTACGGCGAGAACGCCTGGAAATATGGAGAAGCGTCTTCTGAGGCGGGCGGAGGGAAATTCTCCGCCGCCGGAGTGTTCCATGGCAATCTTGACCAGGCGGACCCGGAGAAGAAGAAATCCTTCGTGGAAAGCATTCTGAACAACCAGTTCCACAACCAGGCGCAGCAGGGCGTGGAATCAGCCCTGAGCTGCATGATGGGCCGCCGCGCGGCCTATACTGGCGAGGAGGTCAGTTACGAACAAATGGCCAATTCGGGCGAGAAGTGGGCCGTCGATATTGACCTGACGCAGTTTGCCTGAGAAACGGCGGAGAGGGAAAACCGATGAACAATGAAACATCGAGGCGGGAGTTTCTGAAGCTGGCAGTCGCGGGTACGGCCGCTGTTGGCGCGCTGCCGGCCTCACTCGGCGCAACGCCAGCCCAGGGCGGCGGTAAACTGTCACTCGACAAGGGGATGGTCTACACCATGCTCCCCAAAGGCATGAGCGTCGCAGACCGCTTCAAGCTGGCGCGTGACACGGGTTTCAAGGTGGTGCAGGCGCCGACCACGCCGGACCAAAACGAGGCGGAAGAACTCAAGAAGGCGTCCGACGCGGCGGGTGTGCGGATTGACTCGGTGATGAACATGGCCCATTGGCGTTATCCGCTTTCTTCTTCCGATCCTTCCGTTGTGGCGAAAAGCATGGATGGGATGCGGACCTCTTTGCACAACGCAAAGCTGTGGGGATCTGACGCCGTACTGTTGGTGCCCGCGGTAGTGAATCCTCAAACCAGCTATCACGATGCCTGGGTGCGATCGCAGAAAGAAATTCGAAAGCTGATTCCACTTGCCGAAGAATTGAAAGTCGTGATCGCCATCGAAGAAGTCTGGAACAAGTTCCTATTGAGCCCGCTCGAGATGAGGACTTACATCAACGAATTTCACAGTCCATGGATAAGGGCCTGGTTCGATGTAGGCAACGTGGTCCTTTATGGCTATCCTCAGGACTGGATCCACACTCTAGGGAAGCAGATCGTCAAGCTCCACCTGAAAGACTTCAAGCTTGAGCATAGCTGCTATGAGTGGGTCAATCTCGGGGACGGCCAGGTCATGTGGCCGGCCGTTCGGCAGGCGCTGATTGATATTGGCTATTCCGGGTCGGCGATCTGCGAACTGGAAAGCGGCGACGAGGCCTATTTGCGAGACGTCAGCAACCGCATTGATCGGCTTCTGATTCAAGCCTGAGTTCGACGGCTGGTGCTGGTTTCCATCCTACATTTCCCTGAAGCGTCGATGGATGAACTTTTGGGTCCGTCCACGGCGCTTCAGGATCGCTTCGCAGCCCTCCTCTTATAAAGCTATTATTTCCAAGTAGATCGCAAAAGCAGCCATCTCCCCTGCTTTTCTCATGCGGTAGCGGCTAAGAGAATTTAGTAGGTTCAAACTATCAAAGCCTTATTTAACTAGTATATACCTTGAAATTATACCTTTGAAAAATCTGAAAAAAAGCGTTGACACCTTTCTCAAATTCCGGTTAGACTCTATGGCCGTCGGTAGCACATGAGTTTTTCACATTGTAATACTGCTGATTGTGGTTAGGCCTGACTCGGTTGCAATCACTGGCTGAACCTTGCGTCATTCTTTGGGTCCCTCATCAAGCGTGCAAATTATGGAGGTGTTTCACATGCGATTTCGGGCTGTATCTCGACTCGCTCTATGGCTCGTCGCAGTATCCGTTCTGGGACTCTGCTCGGCTCAGCGTCTGAATGCGCAGATCCTCTATGGTTCCGTAGCCGGGACCGTTTCCGACCAGACGGGTGCGGTAGTGCCTGGAGCTGCAATCACGATTGTCAACGACAACACGGGTTTCACCCGTAACACGACTTCGGCGTCTGCCGGCGATTACCGCTTCACTGACCTTCCTGCCGGCACCTACACACTTACTGCCACAGCACAAGGCTTCAAGCCAGTCAAGCAGACGGGCATCAACGTTACCGTGGGTTCGATCAACCAGCAAAATGTCCAGTTGGCCGTGGGAGCTGTCACCCAAGAGGTCACGGTTTCCGGCGCTGCTGCTGTCCTTCAAACGCAAGAGGCCAATGTTCACACGACGATCTCGAATTACGCGGTGCAGAACCTGCCGCTGAACATTTACCACAACTTCCAGAGCGTTGAACTGCTCTCTCCGGGCGTGGTTTCTTTGTCGGCCATAACGGGAAGCTATCCCAATTCGCTTGCCGACACGCCTGACCGCTCGCTTGCCATCAATACCAACGGGTTGCCGCAGCATATCAACACCTCGCGTGTCGATGGAGCCACGGACGTGTTTCTCTGGCTGCCCGACCACATGGTGATCATCCCTCCGGCGGCTAGCGTTCAGGAAGTCAACGTCCAGACGTCCAACTTCAACGTGCAAAAAGGTCTTACCGCCGGAGCTGCCACCGATGTGATCACCAAGTCCGGAACGAACCAGTTCCATGGCAACATCTATGGCTTCCACACGGACTCGGCGCTCGATGCCCAGAATGCTCTGGTTCATACACCGAATGGGAAAAAGCCCAAGAACATCCAGAACAACGACGGCGCTGCTATTGGCGGGCCGATTATGAAGAACAAAGTGTTCTTCTTCGGCAACTGGGACGGATTCTTCCAGCGCCAGAATGCTGCAGATGCCTCGAACCTCATAGCTCCGCTCGACATGCGAGGCGGAGACTTTTCTGCCTACTTAGGTCAACCGCTCTATAATGCCGCCGGGACCCGGCCCATGGTTTGCTCCAGCAACGCCGCAGGCGCAGGAGCGGGGCCATTGGTTCCCTTGCAGGAAGGCATGATTTTTGACCCGGCCACCGGAAACACTGCAACCGGTCAGGGCCGTTGCGCTTTCCAGGGCAACATCATCCCCGCCAGCCGGATGTATCAGGGCGCAACCGCCTTCTGGCAGTTGATGGCGCCCTTCACTCCGAATAACACGTTGGGCCAACCGTTTGGCGCAAACACAGCGACGAATGACATTCGCCTGCGAAACTCGAACTGGAATCGAAACATCTACACGGGCAAGGTGGACTATAACCTCAGCGACCGGCAGACCATCTGGGGCAAGTATACTCTCCAGAAGGCGCTTCTGAACGACGGAAGTGACTACGGCATTGCCGGGCAGGGCGGCGGCACGGGCATTACTGATGACACGGCGCAAACCGTAACCATCGGGCACACCTGGACCGCAAAGTCCAATCTGGTCTTGACCGGCCACATCGGATTTACCCGCATGGGCGAGCAAAACCAGACAGAGGACTTCGGCAAGCCCTACGGCCAGTCTGTTCTTGGTCTGGTCAATAGCAACACGCCGTCGGGTGACGAAAGGTACACCGGAATGCCCGGAATCACATTCAACGGTGGCTTCACAACCCTGGGCACCGACCAATCGTGGGAACCCGTGCAGCGGAACGACTGGCAGTTGACTCTCGACGAAAATGCCACGTGGATCAAAGGGAAGCACTCAATCGTGTTCGGATTTGACGCTGCTCACAACCACATGAACCACTGGCAGCCGGAAATTGTCTGCTGCCCGCGTGGTAATGTGCTGATGGGAGCGGATAACACGTTCCTGAATACGGCAGCCGACGCTCTGGGCATCGGTCCTCAAACGCAGTTCTACGATGTCAGCCACAAAGCGATCGGCTTCACCTCAAACCCCTGGAATAACATTGCGGAATTCAACCTCGGCCTGGCGAGCGAAGTCCAGAACGGCCAGCAATTCATCAAGGCCACCAACAAGGATTGGCAGGAAGCTCTCTACGTCGGCGATACCTTCCGCCTGACACCCAAACTCACCGTGGATGCCGGAGTTCGCTGGGAGTACTTCCCACTGATTACCCGTGACGGCGTGAGTAAATTCGAGGTCTATGACACCGCGACCAACCAGCTCTATCTGGGCGGGCTCGGAAATCATGACACGCACCTCGGCAACACGCCAGTTGGAGTGACCAGCAGCAAGAAGCTGTTTGCTCCCCGACTCGGACTTGCTTACCAGCTTAACGATAAGACCGTGGTTCGCGCCGCATTCGGGATGACGAATGACACGCTGCCGCTTGAGCGTCCCCTGCGTGGTTTCTGGCCTTACACGATCGGCGCAGATAACCAGATGGTCGGGAACAGCAACGTCACTACGTTCCTGCCCTATTCAAACTTTAACGCCACGAGCAACGCCGTAAACGGTTATTCGGGTTTGGCGGAGGGCGTTCCGCTCATTCAGGCCCCCACAGGGTTCGCGAGCGGCATCATCACTCCTCCCACGAACGTCACCATCGGAACCCTGGCCCCGGGCGAGTTCAAGAGGGGCTATGTGGAGTTCTGGAACTTTACGGTGGAACGCAAGCTTCCGTTTAACACGCTCCTGAACGTCGGCTACGTTGGCAATCACCTGGTTCATCAATTCAACGGACGTGATGCCGACGCTGCTCCCCTGGGACTTGGTGCCGCAGGGTCCCCGCTATTTGCCGCCTTCGGGCGTCCGCAATCAAGCGGGACCTACCTGTTTGACGGCTACCTCGATTCTCACTACAACTCACTGCAGGTTTCGATTAACCGCCACGTCACCAATGGCCTCTTCCTTCAGGGCGCTTACACCTACTCGAAGGTGATCGGATACATGGATGACGAGGGCTGGGAGAACGGCCTGCGCTTCAACTGCCCGGCCAGTAGCCTGATGCCGCAAGGCTGCCAGTCGCTGAACCGGCACACGCTCACCTTCGACCGCACGCATGTGCTGAAGATGGCGTTCATCTATACTCTGCCCTTCGGTGCAGGCCAGAGGTTCGCAACCACAGGGGCTGCCAGTGCAATTCTTGGCGGCTGGTCAGTCAACGGCATCATCACGGGCGTTAACGGCTCCCCGATGTACCCGACTCAGACCAGCAAGTATCTGAACACTCCAGGAACCAGCCAGGTTGCAGACTTTGCCGGCAACCTCCAGATGATCAAGGGGAGGGGGCCAAGACAGCAGTGGTTTAACACGACGGCCTTCACCCCCGTGGAGACCGTCAGAATCGGAGACGGCGGACGGGGCAACTCGTGGTTCAGAGGCCCCGGTTTGGCGCAACTTGATGCGAGTCTCTTCCGCAACTTCAAGCTCACCGAGAAGTTTAATTTGCGGATTCGGGCTGAGATGCTGAACTCCACCAACACTCCTCACTGGAATAACCCGAGCACAAGCTGCTCAATCGTTACCCCCGCGAGTGGTCCGGATGTCTGCGGCGGGAGCTTTGGGCAGATCACCACCGCATTTGGACAAAGGATCTTCCAGTTGGGAGCTCAGATAGACTTCTAACCTTGACTGCCGCAAGCATGCCGCAGGGGCCGATTCAATCGACTTCCCCTGCGACGTGCTGCGGCCTAACCTGATTCACTGATGACAGCGGGCGGGGACTGAATGGTCTCCGCCCGTTTTTTTCCGCACGGTGTGATATGCCCGATGGATCGGCCAGCTCGCTTGAACCCGAGTCTGGCTACAGGCAACCTCGGCTGCTACAATTGAAGCGATGGCATGCAATATTCGACGCTTATTGCTACTGGTCGCCTTTCTCACAGCGTTCAGTCCTGCTCTCTTTTCGCAGTCTGCAAAGCTGGCTGAGCAATCCAACCAGGCCAGAGACCTGATGGCATCCGGGCGATATGAGGAAGCCATCCCCATTTATCGCGAGCTGGTGAAATCCGTGCCCGGCAACGCCGGGCTGATCACGAACCTTGGCGTGGCCTGCCATATGGCCGGTCGCGAGCAGGAAGCCGTCGTCGAGTTTACCAGGGCCCTAAGGCTTGAACCTCGCAGCGTGCCCGCCCACCTCTACCTCGGCGACGCCTATCTGAGTTTGGGAGAGCCTGCCAGGGCCATCCCGCATTTGGAAATTGCGGTGCGCGCGGACCCCTCCGACGCGGCCTCCAGGGGCAACCTTGCGGAAGCACTTTTCTCGGTAAAGAAGTTCCAGGGAGCCGCGGCCCAGTTCGAGCAATTGTCTCAGTCAGACCCGAGGAACCCGCAGGTGTGGTACCGGCTGGGCGCTTGCTACCAGGAGTTGTCGCAGGAAAGCTTTGACGGTCTCCAAAGGGCTGCGGCCGGCTCAGGCTACTGGCTGGCATTGGTGGCTGATTCCCGCGCCAAGGCCATGCAGTTGAGCAGCGCCTTCTATTTATATCGCCAGGCAATCTCCAAGGACCCCAGGCTGCGGGGCGTCCACGCCTCCCTTGCGGAAGTTTATGAGAAATCAGGTCACCCTGACTGGGCGAAGACTGAACAACGGCGCGAAGAAAACCTGGGCAAGCCGAACTGCGCCGTCGAAAAAAACGAGTGCGCTTTCCGCGCCGGGAATTATCGGGAACTGGCCGGGCTGGCAGGCAACGCGCCGGAGGTTTACTACTGGAAGACCAGGGCCTACCAGAAACTTGCGGTTGACGCCCTGGGCCACCTGGGGCGGCTTCCGCCTTCTCCTCAACTCCACGAACTGCTGGCCAAGATCAAAACCGATGAAAACCAATCTGCAGGGGCCGTTCAGGAATGGCAAAAAGCTTATGAGCTCTCCGGGAAGGACGCTGATATTGGAACGCAACTGGTGCTTGCGCTTTTCCAGGTACAGAATTTCACCGAGGCCAGGCAGTTGCTGGAGACTCTGCTAAAGGAGCGATCACAATCCCCGGAGTTAAATTACCTTTATGGCTTCACGCTTCTTAGCCTCAAGCAGCCCAGGGACGCCGCACACTACCTGGAAATATCATTGCGGATGGATCCCCAATCACTGCCGACGCAAAGTTCGCTGGCGCAGGCCTACCTGGCCATGGGCGACCCGAAACAGGCCATTCCGCATCTCAGGGCGGCCCTGCCGATTGACAGGGACGGCAGCATTCATTACCAGCTTGCGCGCGCTTACCAGTCGAGCGGCCAGTCGGAGCTGGCCCGGGCGATGCTTCAGCAATACCAGCAGATTCACAACGCCCGGCAGGCCGAGCAACAGACCCTGCAGCAGGAAGTCCAGATCACTGCACCCGGACCGGGCTAAAATAGGCCGATGAGTACGGTCGTCCGGTGTGCCACACAATCCTACCCAGACGGTTCGTCCACTTTCAGGAACTGGTTGGCCTTGATACCCGTGAGGCGTTGAACGATTCCGCTTGGCCACCGAATTTCAATCTCATCCACCACCGCGGCTTCCCCCAGCCCGAAATGCACGCCGAAGTGGCTGGATGATGCGTAGCCGACGGCGCTGGTCATGCTATTGTGCTGGCTCCCGATGCGGACGCGCGCTCCAATGCCGTCGCGGTTGCTCTTGTGGCCCACCAGGTCCAGCACCAGCCAGTGATTGTCGCCGGGGCTGATGTTTTCCCACACCTCCGCGGGTCCTTCGAGAGAGGACGTCACCACATCGATCCTGCCGTCCCTGTTCAGGTCTGCGAAGGCCGCGCCGCGATGCGCCTGCGCCACCTGAAAATCTTTTCCGGCCTCGCGCGAAAGATCGGCAAACGCGCCGTTCCCGAGGTTGGCAAAAATGCTGTTCGGCTGCTTGTAAGTGGTTGCCTCAAAGAGTTCGACGTTGTTGTCCACGTGGGAATTGGCCGTGAAGAGGTCCTTCAGGCCATCGTTATTAAAGTCGAAAACGCCAAGGCCCCAGCCGCTGCGCGGGGCCGACAACACGCTGAGCCCGCTGCTGTAGGTTGCGTCTTCGAACATGCCCTTGCCCATGTTGCGAAACAGCGGATAGGTTTCGTTGGAAAGATCGGTGACAAAAATATCGGGCAGGCCGTCGTTGTTGTAATCGCGGAAATCGACCCCCATGTTGGAAACAGGCTCGCCGTTGTTGAGCAGCGCGGCGCCGGCAAAAAGTCCCACTTCCTCGAAGGTGCCATTGCCGCGATTGTGATAAAGGAAGTTGGGCATATTGTCGTTGGTAACGTAGAGGTCGATGTGGCCGTCATTGTCATAATCTGCAAAGGCGACAGCCATTCCGCGCCCGACGTGCTTCCCGAAGCCGGCCTGGACCGTGGTGTCCTCGAAGGTGCCGTCATGGCGGTTCCGGTAAAGTGTGCAGGTGAGTCCTTCAAAATATTTTGGATGGCAGTATGTTCTCAGGTTGCGGGCGCGGTCCCCGCAAAAGCGGCTGTTTTCGAGCGAGAACTTTGAATAATTGACCACAAACAGATCGAGCCAGCCATCATTGTCGTAATCAAACCATCCGCCTCCCACGGCCCATTTGTCGCTCTTGATGCCGGCGCGTTCGGTGGCGTCCTCAAACGTGCCGTCGCCGCGGTTCCGGTAAAGGATGTTATGGAAAACTCCTGCGACAAAAAGGTCCGTGTGGCCGTCATTGTCGTAATCGGCAGCCGCCGCGCCCATCGAATAGCCTGCGCCTTCAAGCCCCGCCTGCTGGGTGACGTCGGTGAACTTCATCCCCCCGTCGTTACGGTACAGGCGATTGAAGTATTTGGGGTCATCCTTCTTCATGGAGGGCAGCGATGCGCCGTTGGTGAAAAAGATGTCCGGCAAGCCGTCGCCGTTATAGTCAAAAAGCGCGACGCCTCCTGGCATCGTTTCGATCAGGTGTTTCTCCGGCGTAGGATGGTTCTGGACCGTGAAATTCACTCCGCTGGCGGCGGCGACGTTGCGGAACTGGATGGGACCTGTTTTCGGAGCGGCCGGGGCCGCAAATTCGATGCGGCTGGCGAGCAGGGGAAGGCAGATCCCCGCGCCGGCTCTCAGCACATCGCGTCTGGTCAACTTTTCGGCCATTACCAGACGATTTTCCCCGGTGTTCTCATCCGGATATCTTGCCACTTGAAGAGAATTTGAGTCAACCAACGGATTCGAGCGCAGCTTTTTCGAGCGGGCATGCGGTCCACGGTGCGAGCGCCGGCTCTGCGATATAATGCCGGTGAATCAGGCTGTGCCGTGGCGAGCGTGGTCGGCCCGCGACTGGCAGCTTGACACTCAGGACGCGCGGCGAGCGCCGCCATCAACCGAGGAGCGCCTTTCATGCGAAACATCCGTGCCGCAGCAGTACAGTTTGAACACGCCGCCGGTGACAAGCGGGCGAACCTGGCGAAGGTCCGCGCGTTTGTTGAGCGGGCGGCGCGCGAGCGGGTCGATCTTATCCTGTTCCCCGAGTGTTGCATCACGGGCTACTGGTTTCTGCGTCATCTTTCGCGCCAGCAGCTTGTCGCGCTCGCCGAGCCGGTTTTCGACGGACCATCATCGCAGGAACTGATGGCCCTGTCAGCGCGGCACGGAATGGCCGTGGGCGCGGGACTCGTGGAAGCGGCGGAGGATGGCGCTCTTTACAACACCTACGTCGTGGCCATGCCTGACGGCTCGGCGCGCCGCCATCGCAAGCTCCACGCATTTGTCAGCGAGCACATTTCGAGCGGATCGGAATACACCGTATTCGACAGTCCGCAGGGATATCGCGCCGGCATTCTGACCTGCTATGACAACAATCTGGTTGAGAACGTCAGGATCACGGCGCTCGCTGGGGCCGAGGTCCTTCTGGCGCCGCACCAGACCGGCGGTTGCCGCACGCACAATCCTCATCTGATGGGACTCATCGACCGGCGGCTGTGGGACGAGCGGTCGCAGAATCCGGAGGCGATTGAGAACGAATTCCGCGGCCCTAAAGGCCGGGGCTGGCTGATGCGATGGCTTCCAGCCCGCGCCCACGACAATGGCGTCTTCCTGATTTTCAGCAATGGCGTGGGCGTTGACGACGACGAAATCCGCACCGGCAATGCCATGATCATCGATCCCAACGGCAGAATTCTGGCGGAGACTTCGAAGCCGGGTGACGACATGGTGATGGCCGATCTGGATGGCACGCTGGTATCCCCGAGTGTGGGCCAGGCTTATCTGAAGGCCCGCCGGCCCGACCTTTACCGCCCGTTGACCGAAAAGACCGGGCGCGAGCAAGACACGCGAAGCCTGAAGTTCAAGGAGTAGGTACATTTTCAGTGTTCGTGCCGATGCAGATGCGAATGGGCATGGACCTCGCCCGACTTGTGCACGTGCAGATGTGAATGAAGCAGCCCGGTGCTTTTCAGCAGGGGCGCGTCGCACAGGATTCGCGACGGAGGGCCCTCTGCCGCGATGCGTCCTTCGTGAAAAACGAAGCACTCATCGGCGATGTCTTCGATGATGTCGAGATCGTGAGTGGTGGTGACCACCGTCTTGCCGCCGCCTTTTACCTTCACCAGGAAATCGATCATCTGGCTGGCGCTCCTGGGATCAAGCGCCGCCGTAGGCTCATCGAGCAGCAGGATTTCGGGGTCCAGAATAAGGACCGAAGCCAGCGCAACGCGCTTTTTCTCGCCCATGGAGAGGTGGTGCGGCGAGCGATCTTTCAGGTGGGTGATCTCCATCATCTCAAGACCTTCCGCGATTTTTCTGCGCACATGATCGGCCGGCCACCGCAGTTGGAGCGGTCCAAAAGCTACTTCGTCAAAAACGGTCGGGCAAAAAAGCTGGACGTCCGGGTTCTGGAAAACCAGGCCGACGCGGCGCCGGAAATCCATCCCGAAACCGTCCTTTTGGATGCTCTCTTCCGTAAGCGGCTTGCCGCAGAAGCGCACCGTGCCTTCGTCCGGGAAGCAGAGTCCGTCCAGGATGCGCAACAGCGTTGATTTGCCGGAGCCGTTCGCTCCCAGCAGCACCACCCGGCGGCCCGCGTTCACCGTCAGGTCCAGGCGGTCCAGCGCTGTTACATCGCGGTAGCGATAGGTGACGTCCCTGAGCTCATAAACAGGGGCCTGCCCGGCGCCGTTGGTTTTTGTTTCACTCATCGTCCCAGCCAGAAAGCGGTGATTGAAACCACGGCAAATGCTCCCAGCATTGCCCAATCGAAAGCGAGGACCTGGAACTCATCCAAGGTGGCGACATCGGCTCGATAGCCGCGCGACTGCATGGCCAGGTAAACCTCGCTGCTCAAGTCGAAGGTTTTCGACATCAGCACGCCGGCGCTCGAAGCGGCTACGCGCCGCCGTTCGCCGCCCGTCAGTTGGCCGATCATGCGGCTGCGCCGGGATTCAAACATGTCGTGCGCGCTTTGGAGCACGAGGAAAAGGTAACGGTACGTCATGCCCAGTATGGCGACCAGCACCGCCGGCACATGGAGCACTCGAAGCGCTTTGAGAACGTGGTTCCAGGGCGTGGTGAGCACGAGCAGCACGCAAAAGCTGGCCGCAGTTTCCGCCCGCAGCACCAGATAGCCGGCGCTGGCGAGGCCCTGCGCGGTGACGCTCCATCCGAGTGCGGGGAGATGATAGATCGCGCGCCCTGGTGTGACAAACGGAGCCGGCAAAGCGATCACGCCCGTGAACAGCAGCACCGGGACCCACACTCTTTTCAGCAGCACTCCGAACGGCACGCGCGAAAGCGCCGCGAGCACGACCGCGATTGCAAAAAGTCCCACAATCACGCCAAAGTTTTGAGCTGCCGCGGCGGGCACAATCAGGGCGAGAATGCCCAGCAGCTTGGCGCGCGGATCAAGGCGCTGGAGCAGACCGTCCTCCCGCGCCGTGTTTTCGGCGTAAAAGGCGTGTTCCATGGCGTCAACAAAACTGGACGTGCTACGCTCCAGGAAACCCCGTTTTCCGGCGTTTGCGGGCATTTCTCAGCCTCCTTCCGTGTTGGCGGGAGCGCGGGCAAGCCCTGGGCGCAACTTCTGCGCTATCCCTCCGGCCAGAATGAAGAGCAGGATGATCATACCGGTTCCAAATAGAGCTGAGAGAATGTAACCGAATGCCTGGCTGCGTACAAACGACGGCGAATAGCCAGGGAAGGGCGCAGTCCAGACCCTGGCGAGACGCTCCAGGCCGCTGGGGGCCGCGACCGGGGGCACGGCGTTCCGGGAGGACCGGGCGATCTGCTGACGGGCGGCGGGGTCCGCGAAGTCGTGAACACCCCATTCGCCCCACGCTTTGCCCGCTGCCAGCAGCCCCAGCGGCGCCAGCACCATCAGCAGTCCAACGGCTGTCCAGAGCGGACGTGCGGCCCGCCAGCCCATAATTGGCGCCGCCTGCCGCGCATCCGCGCGGGGCATCTGGATGCCAGGGGCGGTGAAGCGCAGCAGCGCGGGATTCGCGCGCTGCAGATATGCCACCACGCCGCCTGTGACCACCAGTTCCGCGAGCCCGGCAAATGTGAGATGGCCGATCATGATGGCCGGAATTGCGATGCCCAGCGGGTAGGGTGCGTAAAGGGGCGCGCCCGTGGCGCTCTTGAAGAAATGGGGCTGCATGCCCAGTTCGATGGCGGCGCAGAGGGCCGCTCCATTGATGGCCAGATATCCGCCCAGCGCTGCCGCTACTACGCGCCGCGAGGAGGTGATGGCAGAGCGGCCCGCTAACGCGCGATAGACGAGCCAGGCCACAAGCGATCCCACAATCGCCATGTTGAAGCAATTTGCGCCCAGGGCCGTAACGCCGCCGTCGCCAAAGAAAATAGCCTGGATGAAAAGCGCAGTCGAAATAGCCAGAATAGAGGCCCACGGACCCAGCGCAATGCTGGCGATGCCCACGCCCAGCGGGTGCGCCGTGGTGCCGCCCGGGATGGGAATATTGAACATCATGAGCACAAAGGAAAACGCCGCGAAGACGGAAATCATCGGCACCAGGCGCGTCAGCAGGAGTTTGCGCGTCCTGCGCAGGGCCAGGTACCAGAATGGCGCCGCGCCGCCATACAGGGCCGCGCACGTCGCAGGGCTGAGATATCCATCGGGAATATGCATCGACTAATACCGTGCAGAGGTCCCAGGGCCGCTTTGAAAATCGAGAAGCCTAATTATAGATCGAATTCCGGCGCGCCGATGCAGGCAAGGCTTAGAGGCTAGACAGCACGCATCAATGGAGATCTGCAAGGGGCCCTTCCCGCAACTCCCAGGCGATCTCGACGAAAGAGCAGCAGAGAAGCAGCTCCTTGAGCCCATTTTCGAAGTCTGTTTGTTTTCAATGACATGGCCAGCTTCGTTTTTCGGTTCGTTCCGGTTTGTTTTTTCCACAGGCACGTGTTTTCAACAACTTCTCCGCTTTGTTTTCCGGTTTGTTTTTAGCTATCCATGCAGTCTTCCCCTTTGTTTTCAGCAGCTTCTCCGCTTTGTTTTTCAAAATAACATGTTTTTGCTGTCCCATTTGTCTCATTTTGCCCAGGAAAACTTGACGGCCCGCAGGCACTGAAGGAAGACTACCATGCTAGGCCAGTGCTTGTCAAGCAAATTCGGCGGGGATTGCCGAAGCGGAAGCCCGTGGCGGGAGGGGCACAGCAGATTCCTCGTTGCCCCCGCCCTGGCCGGGCTTCTTGGAGTGACGGGTGCGGAGCCAGCGATCACCCGGCGGTATGCGACGAGCCGGTGCCTCCTATTGAGGATTGCAAAATATAGTGACTGTTTTCGCGTAGCGCCGGTCCCGCCAAGCGGGACCGACCTCGATAAATGCCGCCGAGACGGCGGCGCTACAAAAACAAGGTGTCACTAGATTATGCAACCTTCGGTAAGAACGTACATCTCTTTGCGGCCCAGCCCAGTTGCGGTAGACTTTTTGCGCAGGGGCTGGAAAACCGTAAAGGCGGGGAACGATGGCAGAAACCGGGATTTGCTATGTGGGAGTTGATCTGGGCGGCACGAGCCTCAGGGCTCTGGTGGCGGATGATAAGTACCAAACTCTGGGGCTGAAGAAGGTCCGAACGATTGCCACGGGCGGGCCGGCGCGGCTGATTCACCGGATTGCGGCCCTGGTGGAGAGCACGCTCAAGGAGGCGGGCATCAGCCGGTCGCGGGTGCGGGCGGTCAGCGTGGGCGCTCCGGGGCCGATTGACCGTTCCCGCGGCCTTGTAGAAGAGGCGCCGAACCTGGGGTGGAGACGGGTCCCGCTGCGCTCGGAGCTTCGCCAGATGTTGCGCGTTCCGGTTTTCGTGGAGAACGATGTCAACGTGGGCCTGGTGGGCGAGCACGCGCTGGGCGCGGGGCGCGGTGCCAAAAACGTGGTGGGCATTTTTGTCGGCACAGGGATCGGCGGCGCGCTCATCCTGGACGGCAAGCTTTACGAGGGCAGCCGCGGCGGGGCAGGAGAAATTGGCCACACTGTTCTGATGGTTGACGGCCCGCTCTGCGGATGCGGGCGGAGAGGCTGCGCGGAAGCGCTGGCAAGCCGCACGGCGATGGAGCGCGACGTGCGCGCGGCAATCAAGGCCGGCCGCAAGAGCAGCGTCCTGAAAATCATGAAGAAAAAGCACAAGGAGCGCATGACCAGCAGCATCATTGTTGCGGCCTTGAAGAAAAACGATCCGGTGATGAACGAAGTGCTGCACCGCGCCCAATTCCACCTGGGCATTCTCGCTTCAAATGCCGTGAACCTGCTGGACCCGGAATGCGTCGTGATCGGGGGCGGCATCGCCGAGAGACTGAAGGGCACGTACGTCGATCCCATTCGCGAAACGGCCTATGAGTACTTTCTGCGCGCAGCGGACCGTGACCGGGTAAGGATTGTGCCAGGCAAGCTGGGTGACAACGCCGGAGCATTGGGCGCCATCGTTCTGGCCAGGCAAAGGCTGTTGTAAGCGGCGACGCTGACTGTCCGAAGTCGCCTGCCGATGACCGGCGCATTCCTTCTTACGACAGCGGACCCATAAAGATAAAGTGCGACGAGCGCCGCCGGCTGGCGGGGACGGATTCCGGCGGCTGGTGCGTGATGATTACCTGAAAATAATCCATCTGCGCGGAGGGACCCGATAAGAGGCGATTGAAAGAAGGGGCTGGCGCCGGGGCGGGCTCGACGCGAGCCAGCGTTTCGAGCACGGGGTAGAGAATCTGGCCTGCGGGAGACATCGGCGCCTCAAAGCCGTCGGTTGCGAAGGCCATGTGGGCGCCCGTTTCGCAGAAGTACCAGGCCATGCAGGCGCAGAGGGTAACGGAATTTTCAAAGCTTTCAAGCGTCTCGTGGCGGGTGTCTGGGACCCACGGATCAAACACCAGCCGCAGCCGGCGCTCATCCTCGCGGGTGAATTCCCGGACCTTCAGTTGCCCTACTCTTGCTGTGGCTTTCCAGTCAACGTGGCGGGCAGAATCGCTGGGCTGGTAATCCCGGATGGCATAGAGGTCGTGGCTGCGCCCTTTGAGGTAATTGTCCAGTTCACTCCCGAGCTGTGGCAGGACTTCAAAAAATTTCTCAGTGGGCTGAACGCTCGGCAGCACCAGCACCTCCCGGCCGCAGGGAATGCTGCGCGTCTTGCGGACGAAGCCAAAGGGGAACCGTGTGCTCACCCGGAAGCTTTCCTGCGAGTAGCTGCCTCGCCTGGGAAAAGTGAGCGTCACGTCCGGGCTGGCGGCGGAGCGGCGGGGAAGATAAGGAATATAAACGTCCTGGTTAAGAATGGCCGGCTGAGATGGCAGCGGACGCCGGCCCCGCTTGCGGCCGAGGCTGGCGCGCCCCGAAACAGTGACGGAGAACGTGGGAAACGCCTGCTTCTGGTTTTTCAGCCGCAGCCCGGCAAGGACAGCCTGTTCGGCGAACAGGTGCTCGGGAAGGCTGAGCTCGAGCTCCAGACCCTGCAGGACAATTCTGGACATCACGCCCGATGCCAGGATGCCGGCAAGCAGGCAGGAAAGGATGATGAACAACAGGTTGTTTCCGGTGTTCAGGGCCGCCACGGTAATGATCGCGATCATGGCCAGGTAAAGAACGCCTTCGCGTGTGAATTCATATTCCACGCCGGGCATCCAGTGCTCAAGCGCTGTCCGCCAGGCGAGGCCAGGCACAACGCGCACGGCGACCAGTGCGGTGAGCAGCAGCGAAAAGGCCGCCACGGCCGCCGCCATCTTATACTGCCCGGACTGGCTGAGACCGGTGGCGTACAAGGCCAGGAAGAGCGCCAGCGGGAGCCCGAGAAGCGCCGCCAGGAACCGTCGCCATGCCGGGGGACCGGCCCCTGCAAGCCATTTGCGCAGACGCGGGCGGGGCCCCTGTACAAGCCTGCCGGATTGGACATCTACGGCCATCAACCCACCTGAGATTTATTCTACGGCACAATGCAGCAACAAGTTGAGTTGACCGGCAGTGTTAAAAGTGCGTAAAGGATTTCTGCCAATTCCACAGCCTGAAACGCCAGGCCAGGTCCCTGCGTCTAATAGGGTGTGTGGTGGATAGGGAGTACACCACAGAAAGCGAGGTGGCCAACCATGACCACGCGGGGTCTGTATCAATCAAAGCTTCTGCAGAAGACATTTACGATGGGGAGCTCGGTCACGCTGATTGCGCTGCTGTTTCTGTTCGCGCCTGCTGCCAGCCGGGCTGATGTTGGGCCTTCGAGCGCCGAAATCACCGCAGGCGTCCAGGGCCGCTTGTACAACGCCGGCATTTTCAAGCACGGCGAAGTGAACGTACAGGTCGCAAACGGGGTTGCGACCCTGACGGGCGCGGTGGACAGCTACGGGCAGGAAATGCGTGCGGTTCGCGCCGCCCGGAAGCAGCATGGCGTGAACAGCGTGGTGAACAATATCCAGGTGAGGAGCGACGATGTCAGTCCGCAGCAGATTCTTAAAAAGGCACGGCATGAGGTCCTGACCTACCCGTACTATACGGTCTTTGACAACATTACGCTGTCAACGCAGGGAAACGAGTTGACGGTGGCGGGCCAGGTTACGCAGCCTTACAAGAAGTCTGATCTCGGCAATATTCTTGCCGACATTCGAGGAGTGACAAACCTGAAGAATGATATTCAGGTGCTGCCGCTGTCCTCATTTGATGACCACATCCGGCTTGCTGTGGCAAGACGGATTTACGGTGATCCGGCGTTCTTCAATTACGGAAACCAGGCCAACCCGCCTATCCACATCATTGTGAATAACGGGAATGTGGCCCTTGAAGGCGTCGTCAACAGCAATGTCGATCGCCAGAAGGCGGCGATTGACGCACGATTTGCAGCTACCTACTTCGGGCTGGAAAACAATTTGCAAGTTGAATCGCAAAAGCCTGCCTGATGGTCTTTTGGCCCGCGGCTGCCCCTGTGCTGCCGCGGGATTTTTTTGTCTGCACAGCGTTCATATTATGGCCCTGACGATTGACACGCCGCCGCCAGGCGTATTAAGGTGGAATGCATGCGATCGAAAAACAACATCAAGCAGTTAGCTCAGATGGTGAGACTGGACCAGGTGGATTCACTTCAACTGCTTTCCGCCAGGACCGGCGTTCCTGCCGAAAAGCTGGCCGAGCGCTGGCGTTCAAACTCGCAAGGAGATGCCCACCGCGCTTCCGGCAAAAGGCTGAAGGCGTTAAGCCGACCCAAAGGGACCGTTCCCCGGTCCACTGGCTCCTGAAACCCGCACCATCCAGCCCGCACCGCGTTACAGAGGGACCGCAACGCTCTCCACGATTTCCTTTAGAATGGTTTCAGCGTGGTCCGAGCGTTTCAGCGTGGAAGTGTAATCGGAGCTCACCATTGAGCGGTGGGCGAAGACGGGCAGCACCAGGCGCTTGAAATCGTCCGGGATGCAGTAATTCCGCCCTTCCACCAGCGCCATGGCCTGCGCGGCCCGATACAGCATCATGGAGCCGCGCGGACTGACGCCGAGCGCCAGATCGGGATGACGCCGGGTCTTTTCAACGATGGCCAGAAGATAATGGATGAGCGCGTCGTCAACAATGACCCGCCGCACCGCCTGCTGGACTTCCACCACCTCTACGTCTGTCATGCTGGGACGGATCTTGGAGACCGGATCGGCCAGGGCGGAGTTCGTCAAAATCTCCTTTTCGCTTTCTGCTGAAGGATAGCCGATCCGCAGCCGCATCAGGAAGCGGTCAAGCTGCGACTCGGGCAAGGGGTATGTCCCGTGGTGCTCCACGGGATTCTGCGTGGCCACCACCATGAAGGGCTGCGGCAGCGGGTAGGTGTGGTTGTCCACCGTCACCTGGAATTCGTTCATGGCCTCGAGCAGCGCGCTCTGGGTCTTGGGCGTGGTGCGGTTGATCTCATCGGCGAGAACGATGTTGGCAAACACCGGGCCCGGGCGGAACTCGAAGGCCTCGGTCTGCTGGTTGTAGATGCTGATGCCCAGAACGTCCGAAGGCAGCATGTCAGACGTGAACTGGACCCGCTGGAATGAGCAGTCAAACGATCGCGCCAGCGAATGCGCCAGCGTGGTCTTGCCGACGCCGGGAACGTCCTCAATCAGCAGGTGCCCGCGGGCAAAGAGCGCCACGAGCGCTAACTGGACAACTTCATTCTTGCCGCGGATCACACTTTGAACGGACTCGCGCACGCGGGAGAGCAGCTCCGTTGACTCGGCGACTGTTGGATTGGCCGGGGTCTCTTCCATACTCATCAATGAACTTCGACCGCGATCGCCCGCTTCTTGAGAAATTCTAAATATCGAGGGGCCTAGAGGAAGTTTACACCGTGCCTGCCCCGCCTGGCGTAAAACGCCAGACACGGACAATTCGCTTCCCGCGGACGTTGTGGCCGTCACAGTCAGCAGAATGAATATTATGTAAAGTTATTACACAGTTCTTGACAGTTCCATATCAATGATGTATTCTTGAAGTGTAAGTCATTCGCAGATACTTCGGAGGATCAAGATATGGAACTGTTGCTGAAAGACTTCACAATTCCAAAAGAGAGGGGCGGCCGCATCTCATTCTCGCTCACCATGAAGGATGGCGAGGCTGAAGCGACGATCCACGGCCTGCTGTACAATCGCACCCGGCACATCATAGAGTATCAAAAGCATCGCTCAAAGAACTTCTACGGACAAACGGCCCAACTGTCACCGAAGCTTCACAGCCTCGTCCAAGACCTCGTGCAGCGTGCCGAGAGGAGGTACGGGGACCAGGTTATACCGTCAATCATCATCACGAACGATATGCTGCGCAAGCGGGTGTCGCCTCCCGTTGGGGAAGCAGTAGATGCAGAGTCGCTGCTGATGTGAGCCAGGAACAACTCCCGTCGCGTCAAGCCCGTCGCAGCTCGGCGGGCTTTTTTCTTGGCTTGATCTAAAAGTGTACATGATAGATATTATACATTCAATTCATAGTATGACACGCTGTGCTTAATCATAGCAACTCAACTTTCCATGGAAAGCCTGTAGGTCAAGCCCCCACGGCGTGCTGCTTATCTCCTCATGGGGCCGCCCTAGACCCCAGCGGCGAAATCTGCTATTTTGAATAACCACGGGCGATTAACTCAGCGGTAGAGTGCCACCTTCACACGGTGGAAGCCACAGGTTCGAGTCCTGTATCGCCCACCATTTTTGCGCCTTTATAAGCAATGAATGATCCACGGTGGCCGTCCGGCAGCGCCCGCGTGTACACGTCCGGAGTTTGCTGGCAGTTCATTTCCCCAACTGTAGTTGGAACGAGGAGCGTCGAATGAGAAACTTGTTGAAGCGAAGCTGCGTCCTGCTGCTCCTGTTTTTTGCCCATGGTTTTAACCATTCACTTTTTGCTCAGGATCAGGTGCTGAAGACCATTTATCCTGCCGGATACAAGTCCAACAATCTGCCCTACACTCCCGCCGTCCTGGCAGGTGGCACCCTGTACGTTTCCGGCCAGGGTTCTTTAGACGCTGCGGGCCACGTGCCGGAGGATTTTCCCGGCCAGTTCCGCCAGGCGCTTCAGAACCTGCAGAATGTGCTGCGCGGAGCGGGAATGGACTTTGGAAATATCGTGTGGCTGAACGTCTACCTCACCGACATGGGCAACCTGTCGGCCATGAACCAGGCCTATTGGAACACCATCGGCGCGAACCCTCCGGCGAGGACCATCCTGCAAGTTGCCGCGCTGCCTGTCGGGCAAAAGGTGGAAGTCAATTGCATCGCCGTTGCGGACACGCAGGAGCGGCGTGAGATCTGGCCGTCCGGATGGAAGCGCGGCCCGCACCTCGATCCTCCGGCGATCCTCGCAGGAGATGTCCTCTACATGTCAGCGCAGGGAGACGGCAATCTGGTGACGGGCAATCGTCCCTCGGACTTTGCGGGTGAAGTCAAGCAGGCCCTCGACAATGTTGGCGAGGTTCTGAAGGCAGCCAACATGAGCTATCAGAATGTTGTGTGGGTCAATCCATACATGGAGGCTGGCGGCAGGCAGGCTTATGGTGCGATGAACAAGGTTTACGCCAGCACTTTTGAATTTGGCAATACTCCCGGTCGGGGCACCATCAACGTTGTGGGCCTTCCGGAAGGTGGGCACATCGTTTTCAGTTGTATCGCCGGCGCAGACCTCGCGAAGCGCAAGGCGGTGAAGCCGCGCAATATGCCTCCGAGTCCGACGGCGAGTCCGGGCATCCTTTACGGCAATACGCTTTATCTCTCCGCCAAGGATGGATTTATTCCGGGCCAGGGTCTGGTTACCGGCGAATTCGATTTACAACTTCGGCAGTCAATGAGGAACCTGCTGGACGGCTTGGAGGAAGCCGATATGGATTTCTCGAATGTGGTGTGGTCAACGATCTACCTGCGCGAAATGCCGGACTACGGCCAGATGAATGGCCTTTACAAAACATTCTTCCAGGGAATGTTCCCGGCCCGCACGACCTTGCAGCAGAATTTCGAGACGGGTGTGCCGGGCGCTGAACAGATTTCGGTTATCGCCGTCGCCACTCCCAAAGGCAAGTAAAGAGTATGGTAGGGTGGAGCAGAAATTGATTTGTAATGTCTGCGATCAGCCCTGCTGATTGACCTCAGAATGAGGCAGTTCAGGAGCCACAGCATTATGCGGCATAATCTGGAAATTCCTATCGCAAATGCCAAAATCTTAAGGTAAACTGCGGTCAATAGGGGCAGAGAGAACGATCAGCGGACCCGATTCGCCTTCGCGGTTCCCGAAGGCAAATTTTTCCGGCAAAGGAGCAGACTATGAGCAAGGATGTTTCCCGCAGGAAATTCCTCGAAGGCCTTGCAATTGGCAGCGCAGCGGGCGTAGGAATGCTGACAGGCCTCCACGGAACGGCGGAAGGCGCTACGGTTGAGCGCCTCCCTCACCGGATGCTCGGACAGACGGGTGAAAGCGTTTCAATCCTGGCTTTCGGCGGCGGCAGCCGCTTTGGCATGTACAAGGACGAAGAGGCGTCGTTGGCGGCGCTGAACCGCGCTCTTGATCTGGGGATCACCTATGTTGACACGGCCCACGCCTATGGCAGCCCCGCTGGTGAAAGCGAGCGGCGCATTGGCAAGGTCCTGAAGACGCGGCGCAAGGGAATCTTTCTGGCCACGAAAATCGAGCAACGGACCCGCGACGGCTTCATGCGAGATTTGGAAATCAGCCTCAAGCGCCTCGACATGGACCATGTGGACCTGGTGCACATCCACAGCCTGGGTTTTGCGGATGACCTGGCACAGATTGAGTCTCCCAACGGCGCTATGAAGGGCCTGATCGAGGCCAAAGAGCAGAAGATGACCCGCTTTATTGGAATGACCAGCCACACCGACGGCCCCACCATGACCAAAGCGATCGAGCGGCATCCGTTGGATTGCGTGCAGATGGCATTGAATGCGGCGCGCAATGGGAAATTCGAAGCAACGGCGCTGCCGGCGGCGCAGAAAAAGAAGTTGGGCATCATTGCCATGAAGATCACGGGGCAGGAATTTCTGCTGGGCGACGGCCCCGGCAAGACCAATATCAATGAACTGCTCAGCTATTCGGTGAGCCTGCCGGTCACTACCGGAGTGATTGGGATGCCGAAGGTAGAGGACATTGATCACAACGCGTCGCTGCTGCGCCGCTTTACGCGGCTGGACGAAGAAGTGATGGACCGCATCCGGCAGCAGATGTCGCCCTCTACTGAGCCGCTGACCAAAAGGCTCGTCGGCCACCTGGACATTGACCAACACCACGTCTGCTGGGCATAGACTTTGTGGAGACACCCCCGGCGGGGCGTCTCCACGTCCAGCATCCCTATTTAACAAATTGAATGATGCCAAACCGCGTTGGGACGTGGAAGGTGCCGCCCCCCGGAATACTGCTCCAGGAGAGGAAGCGTCTTTGGTGGTCTTCCCCCTGCCCGTCAGCACGGAACAGGTTGAGGCGCCACTCCGCACCGGCAACGATTCCCTTTGCTCCCAGTGCTGCAACAGGAATGCGCAACTCGCAGGTCCAGATGTGGCGCTCGGCATCGACGCGCGTGGCGTGGTCATAACCGGAGTCCCAGTTGGCGTCGTTGAAAGGCGAGTGGTCCTTGTTGATCTCGAGGTCGATCCAGAGGTTGTTGGGTGACACCTCAAACTCGTAGTAATGGTTCACGCGCTCGGGCTGGGCGTTGATGAAAACCTCCACCACATCGCGGTTCCAGAGTCCCCACTTTTCGGCCGCCGGGTTCGCGTCCTTGTAGATATTCAGAGTTTCGTATTTGCAGCGATAGGCGAAGTAGACGTAATACGGCGTCCACAGCGTGGCGATTTCGGTTGCGGACTGCGGGTAATGCTTCTGGCCGGACGCATCATGGTCCATCACCACCCAATCGACCGTCTTCCACGCCTGTTTATCGAGATTGCCGTCGGGGACAAAATCTTCGGGCGAAAATTTTGAAGTGATCCGGGCGTTGCTCGTATAATTCATGCTTTGTCTCCCTTCAGACTCGCTTAAAAGAGCATCGACTTCGAGCCGCGAAAGCCCGGGGCTGGCGACGCCCTGGCACCTGTTCAGGTAGACTGCCCCGCGGATTGCTCCCATCATGCGTTCTTCCAGCCTTGCTGCCTCTTCGGAATGGCCTGAAGTCTGGCGCAAATCTGCAATTTTCTGTTTCAGTATCGCTAGAGCGTCGTAATCTTCGATTCCCTGGCGCAGCAGCTCCCAGCGTGTGCTGTCAATGGGGCCGTTCTTACCCGGATAAACGAGGAAGCTGTCGCCGGAATGCCAGCGGCTTTCAGGATGCTGCCATACGTCATCCGGCCACGACTGATAGGCCCACCGCGTATAGCCCGCAAGCCCGCGCTGGAACGTGATCCACGGCAACAGGCGGGATTCCCATTGCGGCGAGTAGATGAAGGTGTTCGGCGAGGCCGTGTCGCACGACGTGTAGAAAGCGGTTGGCCCCACGCCGCGCCTCTCTTCCAGCAGCTTGCGGACGGCATCGCGCCGCGAGAGCGCTCCGTAATGAAGGATCAGGTCGCCGGCCGTGGCGGATTCCTCGCTCGAGCTTCCGCCCGCCAGCGCTATCTTGAGTTCGGGCGCGTTGGCCTTGAGGACGCTGAAGATTCCTTTCATGATGGCTTGCGGCTTTTCGTCGAAGCCGATGTAGGTTCGATCAAGCCAGCCATGCTGCCTGAGATGATTCACCAGCGCCGGCAGAAAAGCTCCCCAGGCGTCCTTGTATGCCGCATCGCCAACGTGGGTGGGACACACTCGCAACTTGCCGGTGGTGGTGTCAATGTATCCAATGTTGCAAAGCGAGGTTGGGCCCGGGCCGTCCACCATCGAGAAGCACTGGATGGACTTGTCGATGCCTGCCTTCATCATCATTTCCACGTAGCGGTCAAAGACGGAAAAGTCGAACCGAAATTTCGACGCCTGCCCCGCCTGGTATTCTCCCGGGAAACGCCACTCCACCATGGAGGGATAGACGAAGCCGGTCTGCGAACGCCACGGATCATAGACGATGCTGGTGGAGATGGACCACTGCCCGTGGGCGGCGAGGTCCTGGGTGTACGCTTCCAGCAGTTTCCAGTGCTCAGGCGACCATAGGGGCACCTTGGCGACGCGCGCCACGGCGGCCGGGTCCTGCCAGATATTGAGATAAAAATCGCCCTTCTTCATGCCGGGCAGAGTGAAATCGAGCACGCGGAGGGACAGGTCAATCTGCTTGCTCTCGCCGCCCGCTTCGACCTTGAGCGCGCCCTTGTAATCACCCGGATTGGCATCCGCAGGAACGGAAATGGTGAGCCAGATTCCCTGTGTCCAGTTCGATTTGATTTCCGCAGGTGGCGAGGTGAGCAGCGGGTCCGCCATCAGTTCGCCGCGCTCGACCACCGGCACGTACCCGGGATAGCGAATCTCCATCCAGCCGCACGGAAGCGCCTTCGGGCCGGCGTCGTCCGAAGCTTCGCAAGTTACTTTGAACGGTCCGAGCGTCTGACCGGCGCGAACGGCAAGTTGCATGGAGACGATTTCGTTCCGGAAAGCTTCGGCGCTCGCCTCGGGGCCTCTCTCGGTTTGCACGCTGGCGGGAGTGAGACGCATGTCAGGGCCCACGTCCCACGCCTGCAACGTGCCGTTTGTACGTTGGGCGTTGGCGGCGGTCAGCACGAAAAGAATTTCAGCCAGCAACAGCGCGATGAGCGGAAGCGATCTGTGGCGAGTCATTAGAGCATCTCCTGTGCGCGAAGTGCGGGGCATTCGGCCGTGCGGCATGGAGCATCGAAAACGGCCTGCCGGGTTTACGGATGCTTACCAACTACTTCGTTGACGTGCGACTTGGGCAAGAGTAATCTTCAGATTACTCTGGAAGCGGAATTCTACACCATAGGAGAGACCACAGGCATTATGGATCGAAGACAATGGCTTGGAATGATGGGGGCCACGCTGGTGGGCAGGCCCGGAATTCCGGCCCGCGCCGCGCAATCTCACACGTCACAGCCCGCCCATGGCAAAGGTTCGCAGATTTATCTCAGCGAGTTTCAGCCGAAAAGCATGTTGACCGTTCCGGCCACTGACGTCGAGCGGGCCAAGTTCCCGGTGATCGATATTCACACGCACCTTTCGTTTGCCGCGGTCAATACCAACGGCGTGCCCATGAGCGAGAAGCTGCACTTTCTGGCTGAGCCCGCCAATCTGCTCGCCGTGATGGACCGCTGCAACATCCACACTCTTGTGGACGTCACCGGCGGATTCGGGCAGGGACTGGTGGATGCCGTCCGGAAATTTCACACTCCGCACCCGGACCGCTTCCTCGTTTTCACCGAGCCGTGGTACCCGAAAACAAATCAACCGGGTTATCCGAAATTCCAGGCCGATGCCATTGAAAAGGCCCACCAGGCCGGCGCCAGAGGATTGAAGGTCCTTAAGACCCTGGGCCTCTATTTGCGTCAGAACGTCACCTCGGGTCCGCTGGTCAAGATCGACGACCGGCGCTTTGATCCCATGTGGGAAGCCTGCGGAAGCCTCGGGATGCCCGTGGTAATGCATACCGCCGATCCCGACGCCTTCTTCCTGCCCACCAATCGCTTCAACGAGCGCTACGAAGAACTGAACAATCACCCCGACTGGTCTTTTTACGGCAAGGACTTTCCCAGCAAGCGGGAACTGCTGGACGCGCGGACCCGCGTCTTCGCCCGCCATCCGCAGACGCAATTTGTGGCGCTCCACGTCGCGAGCCTCGCCGGGAACCTTGCAGAAGTCGCGGCGCTGCTCGACCGGCTTCCCAACGTGCACGTGGAAACGGCGGCGCGCATCAACGAACTGGGCCGCCAGCCGCGCAATTCCCGCAAGTTTTTTGACAAGTATCAGGACCGCATCATATTCGGTACCGACGCCGTGCCGCCGCCTTTCGGCGACGTCACTCCTCAACAGATTTTCGGCGACAAGCTCTATCAGATATACTGCCGGTTCTTTGAAACCGAGGACGAATATTTCGATTACGCTCCCGCGCCGAAGCCGCCGCAGGGCCGCTGGCAGATCTACGGAATCGGCCTGCCCGACAGCATTCTGCGCAAGGTTTATTACGAGAACGCAGCGCGATTACTGAAGATGAAGATTTAATGAGGATTGCAAAATATAGTGACGTTTTCGCGTAGCACCGATCCCGCCAAGCGGGACCGGCCTCGATAAATGCCGCCGAGACGGCGGCGCTACAAGAACCTTCGGTAGGTCGGCCACGGAAGCCCTTGTGACGCTGCGGGCAGATGTTTGTGCCTTTCGCACCGCTTTATGTCACATGGAAAGCGTGTGGCAGGCATCGCAGTTCACCGTTGCCTTTTCGGTTTTGTGGCAGCCGACGCAGAACATCATCGACAATTTTATTTCCTGCTTCAGCACGTCACTTTCACACACTTTGCCGTGGCATGCCGCGCAACCTACTCGCGCGCTGGCGTGGCGTTGGTGGCTGAAGAATACAAAGTCCCGGATCTTGTAAACGCGCACCCAGGGAACCGGTTTGTGCTGCCGGGCGTAGCTCGCGACTTTGCGGATGGCTGGGCTTCCGGCGGCGACAGATTGATGGCAGGCCATGCAGACCTCCGCCGTGGGCAGGCCGGCGGTTTCGCCCGTAGTGGCCGTCGTGTGGCAGAGCACGCAAGGGATGTTCTTTTCGCAATGCAGCTTGTGGCTAAAAGGGATGGGTTGCAACACCGGCCCAGGAGCATTACGTCCGGCCTGCGCGCCACCTGCCGAGGTAGCCTCAGCAACCGCTGCAACCAGGAAGAACGCGACGGTACAACGCGTCCGCATCCGCACCCGGTTTCGAGCGTTTCGTGCCATCAGACCATTCGACAAGTGTGATTAAGGCAGCGCATAGGCCACCAGTGCATCGGCGAAATGCGCGTCGTACTTGTTGCCGCCACCTGCCGCAATCACGATAAACTGCCTGCCCGTTTTCTCGCCCTGAAAAGTCATGGGAGTTGCAAAGCCGCTGGCGGGAAGGCGCGTCTCCCACAATTCCTTGCCGGTATCCTTGTCGAAGGCGCGAAATCGTCCGTCATTGGTCGCCGCGATGAAGAGCAGGCCTCCCGCCGTAACAATGGAGCCGCCCAGGTTCGCGGAGCCGGTCGGCGGAACCCCCTTGGCCAGCAGCGCATCCACCACGCCCAGGCGCTCCTGCCAGCGGAATTTACCGCTGTTCAAGTCGATGGCCGTCAGCAGGCCCCAGGGCGGCTTTTCGCAGAAATTGCGGTTGGAATCCTGGAAGCGCCCGCCCGCCAGCCGATAAGCGATGGCTGATCCCGCTCGCGCCTTCTTCATCTTGCCGATTTCTCCCTCTGCCATGGCATTGACGTAGAGCGTCTCGGTGGCAGGGTCAAATGACGCTCCGCCCCAGTTGCTCCCGCCGTTGGTGCCGGGGAAAATAATCGTGTTCTTCAACCCCCACGGATGATAGAGCCCCCCGGGGCCGGCATCGCCCATCACCCTTTCGCATTCGGCGCGCGATTCGGGCGTGAGGTCGGTCAATTCATCGGGAGAAAACGTCTGACGGATGACGGGCGCGGGCAGCAATGGAAAAGGCTGCGTGGGCCAGGTCTGCTCACCGGGAATGGCGCTTGCCATGACTTTGCGCTCTTCAATCTTGAACAGAGGTTTACCTGTAACGCGGTTGAACAGGAATACAAAACCCATTTTGGTGACCTGTGCGACAGCCGGAATTTCCTGCCCGTCACGGTGTGCCGTAACCAGCACGGGCTGTGCTGGAAGGTCATAATCCCATATGTCATGATGCACAAGCTGGTAATACCATAACAATTTTCCAGTGGCGGCGTCGAGGGCGATCAGAGAGTTGCCGAACAGGTCCTTTCCTTTGCGGTCGCCGCCATAGTAGTCGTACGAAGGGGATGTGCCAGGGACGAAAAGGATCCCCCGTTTCACGTCGCAACTCAGCATTGACCATGCGTTGCCGCCGCCGCGCTGCTTCCAGGCGGGGCCCGGCCATGTTTCCCGGCCAGCTTCGCCGGGCCGCTGAATCATATGGAAGCGCCACACCAGCTTTCCGCTGTGGACATCAAACGCCCGCACGTCGCCGCTGGGGCCTTGCGGTTCGGAGTCGGAAACGATCGACCCGGCAATCACCAGGTCTTTATAGACGAGCGGCGGTGACGAGAGGCCGGACAAGCGGTCAGGGAAATCATCCGCGGTTCCTTTTCTCAGGTCGATGTAGCCTCCCTGGCCGAAACCCGAAATGGGCTTGCCGGTGCCGGCGTCGAGCGCAAAAAGCCGGCCGTCGAGCGTGCCAAAAAACAGACGCTTGTCATCGCCGTGCTGCCAGATGGCCGCGCCGCGGTTGATGAAAAGGTTGTACGGCTTCTCCTTATCGAGCTTGGGATCGAACGCCCACAACTGCCTGCCGGTTTCCGCTTCAAGTGCAATCACGCGCGCAAAGGGCGTGGTGATGTACATAATGCCGCCGATCACCAGCGGCGTGCATTCAAACGATGACCGGACCGGGTTCCCTGTCCCGTCGCTGACGTCGCCGGTATGGTAAGCCCAGGCTAAGCGCAGCCTGCTGACGTTTTCCCGGTTCACCTGCTTGAGCGGCGAGTATTTCGAGCCTCCCGGATCGCCGCCGTAGTACGGCCACTGCTGGGCCTCAAGCGTCCCGCTCTGACTCGGAATGAAAACGGCGATGAACATGAGAGCCAGCGCCAGGCGCATCACTCCATGGTTGTCGGCATTCCGTCTGTTCATTCGATTCTCCCCGCTCGCGACGGGCCTGCTGGCCGACATGCATCCTACGCCCAATCTGATTTTGCGCGCAAGCCTGCGTATGGAGACATGTTAAATGTAACTGATGAGAGGCTGTCGAGACATTTAAGGATGTAACCCGTCGCGCCGTTTTAGGTGTAACCCGAATCCAGGGAGATGGAGGAGGGTTGCCATGAGTCGTCACTCGAGACGGGAGT